>NZ_JAVRBY020000037.1:0-81141 GCF_034531035.1 Nostoc sp. DedQUE02
TTTATCTTGTGTCTTTGGTCTTTTGTATTTTTCCGTGCTGCAGTTCCCCTCCTTATTCATAACTCATAACTCATAACTCATAACTCATAACTCATAACTCATAACTCATAACTCATCACTCAGAACTCAGCACTCAGAACTCAGCACTCCTAACGCCCAATGCGCTATGCCCCAATTGCATTTGTATCAATATCAAATTTCTTGGCGATCGCGGCGATTATTTCTTGCTCGCGTGGTGTAGTCTTATTATCAAGCTGGGTAATTTTTTTACACTGAGCTAGCAAGGGGATGGCAAAATCACGATTTAGCTGATTGAGCAGTATATCTAAAGACTTAGGTGATTTGATATTTTGAGCAATCGCATCCAACGAGGTAGGACTGAGTTTTACAGCTTGTAATTCTGGCAAAATTTCTTCTAAAGTCTTGTCTGGATGACTAGCAAGGATCATGTGAACTAAGATTTGATCCATGACGGCTTCTTGAGCGATCGCACTTTCCAGATACTTCTCACTTTCGGCTTTTAATGTTGCTAATGTCTGTGGCGATGCCAAGGAAGTTGATTCATTCAGCTTGGTTTCGTAAAATCGACAAGCAGCATATCCCAATGAATAAATCATCGTCGCGTTTGAACTAGCTCCAATCACTGCACCCGCTAAGGGCACATTTCGCAACAACCCTAATCCTGCGGCTTTCAACAAACGCCCTCCACCCAAAGCCAACCCAAAAATTGCCAAAATTTCACCTTTACGGGCAGGATCTTTTAAATCCAACCCGTAGACAGATGCAATTTGATAAAGCATTTCTGACTGCAATTTTGTCGTTGCTGTTAAATCAATTGCCAACAATGCCACTGCTATACCTGGCAAAATACTAGTGGCTAATCCCACTGTGCCTGCTTGAGTTGCTTTTTCCAGCATGATTCGGTGAGCAATCTCGCTAGGTGATTCATTTGGATACTGTTGCTTAAGCTTTTTTACCGCCGCTTCTGCTTCTTCCAAATCAACAAGGTTAGTATCACTAATTAGCCAATTTAGATTTAACACTCCAGATAGTTTTCTAATCAGCCAATTTTCGCTGAGGCGATTTACAATCTGACCACTGCTTTGAGTTGTTTGCTCAATAAATTTGTGTGTTTCTTTGGCTGTTGCTTCTCCCACCTCTACTGCTGTGTCTAAAACTGCTTTGCCAGTTTCAGCAACATTTTGAATAAAAGACTCGAATATAGAAGGTTCATTTTCTACTGATGATTGAGTCTGAATTCCTACTTCTGATATTTCTCTGGATGAATTAACTAATTTATTCACCTCTGTTTCTTGGGGTTTGTTTGTCATTGCTTGACACCATCCTGTAAAGCCTCTCTATTTAAAGTTGTAGCGAAGTCTGAGCGGCTCTACATCCCTCTATAAGTACAATTTTTTAGAGCAAATAGAAATTATTTTGAGTCTTAACTATAGACATAGGAAGGATGACAGAGGTTCTGATTTTATAACTGATAACCTAATATCAATAACACTTTACCTTTTAGGAAAGTGAGGATTTATGGAGTCATAACGCACACTTTTATTTGCAATCTTATTTTATCAAATACTCGTAATTGGTGGCAAAGAGCAGGCTAAGGAACTCTTTGAGAGCAAGCATTTGATAGTCTCCAAAAATATGTGCTTAAGCTATTTCAGGTGGTTAGTTTTTAACTCTACCTATATCAGCTTTACTTTCTAAAAAGTCGTTAGCCTGAAGAATTTCGTAGAGATTAGTATCTTGTTCTAGCAAGCAAGCGTGTCCACAATGAGGCAATACAACTATTTTGTTATTTGGTAAGATGTTGCCTATCCGCTTTACTTCAGTTACAGAGGGCAAAAGGCGATCGCTACCACCAGCAATCAACAAAACTGGTTGAGTCAAGTGACTCAATTTTTCCTCATCAATATGAAACTCTCGCAGTAAAGACAACCGCCAAAGTACGGTTTCTGACGGGACAGAACGCATAGTTTTCAGCAAATCGTGGCGATCGCTCCGAGAAAGACGTGGCAAAGATGCTAAAAACGGCAACAACCCCAATGCGCCAACATCATACAATCCTGATGGCACTAAATAAGTGAGTTGCGATGCCCAATTCAACCAAGGACGAAGATGAAAGGATGAAGCTGGGTTAATCAGGATAATTCGTTTAAATAATTGGGGTGCTTGGATTGCGACTTTCATTGCCAAGCAACCACCAAATGACTCACCACACAAGTAAACTGGTCTCTGAGAGCTTTTTTCTAATTCAGCATCGATCAAGTCCAATACACTCTTAGCTAACACATCCCAAGAGTTAAGGTCTTTCCGGGGGAGTGCCAAACAACGGACATCAAAACCAGTTTCTAATCCAGCTGTTTGCGATCGCAATAATTGACCAGTTCCATCCATTCCTGGCAAATATACCAATAGCGGATACTCTGGTTGTACTCGTTCAGGAGTCAGGAAACAAGGATTTAGCTCAACTTCTTGGATAATCATTGGTCACTTGTACTGAGCGTAGTCGTTGGCGTAGCCTCTCGTTAGAGAAGTATTGGTCAATGGTCATTAGTCAATGGTATAAAACTTTTGGGCTGCTGATTGTTGCTGTTACGAGCTTCGCTACTTTTGAGTTCCAAATCGAATCGCTTTAATAGCAACCTTGACGCAGTAAATTGCTAATTTCACCATGACAGTGTTCTGTCAGTTCAGCCACAACAGTTCTAGCGTATTTGCCATGATATTTTTGATGATGTTGGGGCGTAATCCAATAAGGACGACCAATTAACACTGCAACCCGGCGATAAATTACCAAAGGATGCCAACCACTTTGATTAAATAAAGGTTCTGAAGGGTCAAATATACTCAAAAGCTTTAAGGGAAAGCCAGATGTGTTTACCTCTTCTAAGGAGGCGATCGCGATCGGTAAAATCGCTAAATCTTGCACATTCGCTCGCAAAGCCAAATGGGCAAATCCGCGCTGAAACTCACCCAGATGATCTGGCTGAGTAAATTTCACCATTGGTTCTGTCCCTTCTGGAAATACTCCTACCATCTGCTTGGACTGCAATAACATCTGTGACTGCGAAAAAAAGCTTTGCTGGCGGTTTTGAGTCTCCTCCAAAGGAAAACACCCCAATTGACCGGTGACAATCTCCCGCATTATTGGCACTTGCCCCATGTAGTGATGGCAAGCAAAGCGAATCGGACTTGATAACGCTGCCATTAAAATCAGTGCATCCATAAAGCTGCGGTGATTGCTGACTACCAACACGCTAGCATTCTGAGGAATCCGATCCTCATAATAGCGAAACATTTGCGTTGAGAGTGCCGCCACCAAAGCGCGAGAAATCTCTAGGGGGCTATTTCGACTCATACCTAATCAATATATTTTCCGTTAAATATGGCAGTTCACCTTAATTTAATTTTCACATTTCTTTACTATCGCCATGACCGTCTTAAGATAGAAATATCTAATCTACAAAAGTAATTAGTTTTTCTGCGTTCTCAATTATGTGTTCTTGAACACAAGAATATCTGATATAAACTATTCAAAAAAATTATGATTAGTTAATTTCTATCTTTTAGGTAAAAATGAATTTAATTGATGCATATTAAAAAACAATTTTTGACCTGATAAATTTGCTAGGATAAATACGTTATTGGAAAAAATATGAATATTATTGTATAATTGCGTGGTTTTGCCGCCAAAAGCTAAGAAGTAAAACGTTTTAATAAGTTAATTTTTATTTTCTATGAATCTAGTGAATAAAAAAGAATTGACATTTGCACTGACCACACCTCTATACTACGTAAACGATGTCCCCCATATAGGCAGTGCTTATACGACGATCGCCGCAGATGTAGTCGCGCGATTTCAGAGACTACTAGGACATAAGGTATTACTAATTACAGGTACAGATGAGCATGGGCAAAAAATTCAGCGATCGGCAGAAAGTTTAGGCAAAGCACCACAAGAGTTTTGTGATGAAATAGTTCCTAGTTTTGTAAGTTTATGGCAGTTACTAGACATTCAATACGATCGCTTTAGTCGGACTACCGCGCCTCGTCATCAAGCGATCGTTAAAGAATTCTTTGAGCGAGTATGGGAATCGGGTGATATTTACCAGGGACAACAACAAGGCTGGTACTGCGTATCCTGCGAAGAATTCAAAGAAGAACGGGATCTACTAGAAGGACACCGTTGCCCAATTCATACTAACAAAGAAGTGGAGTGGCGAGACGAACAAAACTATTTTTTCCGTTTATCTAAATATCAAACTAAGCTGACAGAATTTTATCAAGCTAAACCGGATTTTATTCAACCAGAAAGTCGGCGTAATGAAGTCCTCAGCTTTGTCAATCAAGGGCTACAAGATTTTTCTATTTCGCGAGTGAATCTAGATTGGGGTTTTCCCGTACCAGTTGATCCCAAGCATACCCTTTATGTCTGGTTTGATGCACTGCTAGGTTATGTCACAGCACTACTAGAACCAGATGCAGAACCGACTTTAGCAAATGCTTTAGAAACATGGTGGCCGATTAACCTGCACCTAATTGGTAAAGATATTCTGCGCTTCCATGCAGTTTACTGGCCAGCAATGCTGTTATCGGCTGGTTTACCCTTGCCAGAAAGAGTCTTTGGGCATGGCTTTTTGACTAAAGACGGGCAGAAGATGGGCAAAAGTCTGGGTAACACCCTTGATCCTGTGGCGTTAGTTCAGCGCTATGGTAGTGATGCCGTTCGTTATTACTTCCTTAAGGAAATCGAATTTGGCAAGGATGGAGATTTTAATGAAGTTAGGTTCATTAATGTTCTGAATGCAGATTTGGCAAATGATTTAGGTAATTTGCTCAATCGCACTTTGAGCATGGTGAAAAAGTACTGCGCCCAGAATAATGTCCCATCAATCGCCAATGAAGCAATTCCTGACGAAAATCCTTTGAAAGCAATTGGTTTACGTCTAGGGGAACAGGTAAAACAAGCATACCAAGAGCTAGCCTTCAGTCAAGCCTGCGTGGCCATACTTTCACTGGCGCAAGCCAGTAATAAGTTTATTGATGAACAAGCTCCTTGGTCATTATATAAACAGGGACAGCAGGAGGCGGTGGAAAAAGTTCTCTACGCACTTCTAGAATCAGTTAGACTAGCAGCTTATCTGCTATCCCCAATTATTCCGAACATCAGCAGCGATATTTATCAACAGCTGGGCTTTGGAATAAACTTTAACGATCAAATACAAAGTTCTATTACTGCTCCTTTTGCTACCCATGCTACATGGGGACTACTATCGAGCAAACAACAGTTAGGTACATACCAACCTGTTTTTCAGCGAATAGAACCCCCGAAAAACGATTAGTCCTTATCAAACTCTGATTTTGTTCAATTTCTTATTTTCTCAAAAAATTTATCGGGGCTTAATTTAAATTAGCCCCGGAACATTATCATAAGCCGCTGTGACTAGCATCTAAAAGTTGGTAATTTGTATCAAAAATAACAGGGATAAAAATTGAGGTATCACAATGATGTTGAATAATTTGGAAAACGATTCAATATTTACGCCAGAACAAGTTTTAGAGAATCGGGGTAGAGTCGCCATATTTATTGATGGCTCAAATTTATTTTACGCTGCACTACAACTAGGGATCGAAATCGACTACACCAAGTTATTGTGTCGATTAACAGGAGGTTCTAGACTGCTGCGTTCTTTTTTCTACACTGGTGTAGACCGGACAAACGAGAAGCAACAGGGGTTTTTGCTGTGGATGCGTCGCAATGGCTATCGAGTCATTGCTAAAGATTTAGTCCAGCTACCAGATGGCTCTAAAAAAGCTAACCTAGATGTAGAAATAGCAGTAGACATGATGGCACTAGTAGATTCTTATGATACCGCAGTTTTAGTTAGCGGTGATGGGGATTTGGCTTATGCGGTAAATTCAGTCAGCTATCGTGGCGTGCGGGTAGAAGTGGTGAGCTTGCGTTCGATGACCAGTGACAGTTTAATTAATGTCAGCGATCGCTACATTGATTTAGAAGCGATCAAAGAGGATATTCAAAAGACCCCTCGTCAAAGCTATCCATACCGGCCGTTATCTGGGATCGGCTTTTTGGAAGACCCTAGAACTAGTGATGGACATTTAGAAATCCAAGAATAATGGCGCATCAATTTCATACAAGAGGGAGATGGGGAAAGAGAAAAATTCAAAATTTCTCCTCCACTCCCTCCTTTCTTGTTTTACCTTTGGCCTTGTTCTTAATATTTGGTTTAGTCGCTTGTGAGAGCAAATCTCCCCCAGCTTCTCAACAAAATACTGAGGTTTCATCTAAATCAGATAGCGATTTGACTTTTTTTGATGTCACCCTAGAACAAGCAGATGAAGTAGGAAGACCGATTTGGAAAGTTAGGGCTAAAAAGGCAAAATACACCAAAGAAAAACAAATTGGTCAGGCTGAAAGTCCTTATGGTGAACTATACCAAGATGGCAAAGTAGTTTACCAAATCAAGGCAGATGTCGCAGACATTGAACAAGATGGGAAGCAGTTATTTCTTAAAGGTAAGATATTTGCCATAGATCCTAGTAATGGGATTGTATTGCAAGGTAATGAATTAGAATGGCGACCCAAAGAAGATTTATTGATTGTTCGTAATCAGATTAATGGTACTCATAAACAACTAAAAGCAGTGGCGCAGGAAGCGCGAGTTAAAACCCGCGAACAGCGTATGGAATTTTCGGGAGGGGTAATAGCCAATTCCACCGATCCCCAGATGCAAATGAGAACCGAGCATTTAATTTGGAATATTAAAGAAGAAAAACTGATTGGCGATCGCCCCATAGAAATTGACCGCTACAAAGATAATAAAATTAGCGATCGCGGCAAGGGAAATTCTGCTGAAGTCAACCTCAAAACAAAAATTGCCACTGTCAAACAAAATGCTCAACTAGATTTACTAGATCCACCAATGCAAATAGCTAGTAACTCTATGATCTGGAACATGAACGCAGAAACTGTCACCACAAACTCGCCTACGCGAATGTTCCAGCGTGCCGAAAACGTAACAGTGACAGCTAATCAAGGTGAAATGAAAATACCACAAAAAATCGTTTATTTGACAGGAAACGTCAACGCCGTTGGGCAGCGTCGCCAGTCTCTGAGATCCAATACATTAACTTGGTATTTAGATAATAAGTTAGTTGAAGCTCAAGGAAATGTCACTTATCGACAAGTTGATCCACCATTAAATTTTGTCGGTGAAACAGCCGTTGGTAATCTGCAAACAGAAAATATTGTTGTTAAAGGCGGCAGCTCTAGCGGTAGGGTAGTAACAGAGATTATTCCCCAAGAAAGAGCCAATCGTCGGTAGTAAACTTAGGGGAGTAGGGAGTGAAGAGTAAGAAGTCTTTGAACTCGGTTAACAAGTGTCTGAGTTTAGATGAACAATTCCTTGAGAGAAATGAACAAAATTCCAACTCTCCCTTATCTTTCTCATCCACCCACTCCCCACTCATAAATTTTGGTCGAGTACTAGGCTACGATCTTGGTATTACAAGTCCTCTGATAACCCATGAATGGATCAAACCAATTAGGTAAGGAATTCTTGCCAACATCCCAGCAAGTAGAACATTCCCACGATCGCGATACAGACTACGAGCATACAGATCATACTTATGGAACTGGAGAGTTGCCTCATCCTCACGTCCATAGCGAAGAGTCTTTACGGCGAATTGTCAATCGATTATCACGTATAGAAGGACATGTTCGTGGTATTAAGACAATGGTGCAGCAAAGTACCCCTTGTCCTGATGTTTTACTGCAAATTGCCGCAGTGCGCGGCGCATTGGATCGAGTCGCACGAATTGTTTTGGATGAACATTTAACTGAGTGTATTGGTAGAGCGGCACAAGAGGGTAATATTGACGTTGAAATTAAACAGTTAAAAGCTGCTTTAGATCGATTTTTACCTTAATAATAAAATAATTTAGAATGCATTCGCCGAATTCGTGATGTAGGAGCAGCAATACATCAGAATTCAATAGTGCATCCTGAAGTTTACCACGCTAACATCAGCTTGCGAAGTGATCATAAACCTATTTTAATAGACTTTCCTTTATTCTCTCGTCAAAAAAAACAAAAAAGCTTATTTTGTAAGATAATACTCTGTGCAAAAACGATAGTTTTTAGCTAAACTATGCTCCGAAAAAATTATCAATTTCATTATTCTTTAATTGGCACTTTAGATAAACCACTAATTATTTTTTTGCATGGCTTTATGGGAAATATTGACGAATTTGATGAAGCCATAAAATTACTATTTGACGAATTTTCCTATCTAACACTTGACCTACCTGGACATGGTAAAACTCAAGTCTTTGGTGGAAATGAGTATTATACAATGGCAAATACTGCTCATGCTTTAATCAACTTACTGGATGAGTTAAAAATTGCTAAATGCTTCTTAGTTGGTTATTCAATGGGTGGGAGATTGGCTTTATACCTTACCATGTATTTTCCAGAACGTTTTCATAAAGTTGTGCTAGAGTCAGCTTCCCCAGGCTTGCCAACAGAAGCAGAACGATTAGAACGCATTAAAATTGATACACAAATAGGTAGAAAATTAACAATAAGCATTGAAAAAAATGATTTTATTGCTTTTCTAGCAAATTGGTATAATCAGACGATTTTTGGTAATCTAAAAAATCATCCAGAATACGATCGCATGGTACAAAGCCGATTGCAGAACGATCCACAGGAATTAGATAAATCGCTGCGTTTCATGGGTACTGGATGCCAACCTTCTTTATGGGAAATTCTCAAAAATAATAAAATTCCTATTCTTTTGCTAACTGGTGAATATGATGAAAAATTTATCTCTATTAATATAAAAATGACTAAAATATGTGAATTTATCCAGATAAAAATAATTAGTAATGCTGGACATAATATTCATTTTGAAAATACCTCAGCATTTGTGAAAAATATCAAAGATTTTTTCTTTGCAACAAGTTAAAAATTAGAATAACTTCACTACTTCTTTACTGCCTTCCTAGAAGGAGTTGGGGATGGTATCGAATTTGGGGTTTTTGGTTGCTTTGCTGCCGTTAATTCCTCTTGCAACATTTTCTGATAAACCTTAGGTAAAGAGCTACTAACAGAATTAGTTTCTATGCCATATCCCAGACTTGTCCAGGTGGGAGAAAGTCGCCGCAAAACTTCATTTAACTTTCCCTGACGCAACAGTTGAGAAAGATCAGTTCCCCAAACTTTAGGATCATTTAACCAACGGTAAACTACTATATCTTGATATTCTGCTTCAAAACTATAAGCAGTCCAAAACATCATCTGCATCGGCTTAGGGTGATAACGTGGGGCTAAACGATACCAAGTAACGTTGATAATTTGATATCTGCCAGCAGCAGTAGAACAATTACCTGTGTTGGGGCCTGTGACAATTGTGACGCATATCTCAGGATGTCGGCTGAGGTCATTGACTTGCTGTCCACCGTATAACAGCGAATAGGGACGGTTTCCACTAGCCTCACTCGCCGAGATAGTTCGCATTAAAGCGCGGATATAGGGATCGCCCTGTTTCATGACCAAAGGCGGCTGTTTATTTTCAAAGATGGGATCAGAAGGCGATCGCAAGTCTCCAATATACCATTGCAACAAATATACAAAGCCGAGAAGCGCGGCTATTGGGCCAATAAGTTTTTCAACACCTTTGAATTCAAAGCCTTTCAGAGTCTAACTCCTTCAAATTCGCTCTCTTTGCTAACAAAATCATCGACGAACTCATTTTGGCAAAGTTCACCAGCGCTTCACTCAAGTTAAAAGTGAGGAGTAGAGATACGATTAATCGCGTTTCTACTCCTCACTTTTTCCTCAAACGACGTTAGCAAATAATTCCCCAAAAGTTTTAGAGGTAGCTTCAGGTTTAGCAACAATTTCGACAATTTTATTGCGTGCATCTGCTTCAAACAGCGCCTCAACAGCAACTTGGGCGACTTTTTGCCTGGGGATGCTACCGTCAAACAATGTATCTGCACTCTGCATCACGATCGCATCGGAATTATCTTCATTTTTCAAGCCACCAGGCCGCACAATCGTATAAGTAAGACCACTTTTCTGGATATACTCTTCAGCTTGTTTTTTCCATAACAAAATCAGCCAAAACAAGTTCAGGGGATGGAAAAGCTGGGAAGTACACAAAGATGAAACCAAGACAAAATGCTCAATTCCCTTGTTTTTAGCAGTATCTACTAAATTTCTAGTGCCTTCAAAATCCACTTTATAGGGCCCAGTGGGGTCAAAGCTAGGTTTTGCGCCAGTCGCAACTAACACAACTGTGCTATCTCCCAACGCCGTAGTTAAACTTTCTGGTTGTAATACGTCGCCTACGACTAATTCGACTTCAGGAGACAGAATACCCTTAGCTTTCTCTATATCCCGCACCAAGGCTCGGACGGGAATATTCCGCGCTATCAATTCTTGCACAATCCGGCGACCTGTTTCACCTGTTGCCCCTGCTACAAATGCTTTCATGAGAAATGCTATCCTGGGAAACTATTGTGTGCTTGTTCAGTTCTTTATTTTAGTAATTCTATGGAGCTGATGGCAGATTAATGAGGTTTCAGTCAAAATGGGATCTGAATGCGAAATGACCCAGGTGTGTGGGGAATCATTAATATAGACCAACGCCAAAATATACAGTAATGCATTTATGCTCTCAAGAAAAGGCGAATATAAATCCTGGGAAATAACAGAAGCAGTTTTACCTGTAGTGTCTACTCAAGAAGCCGAGGACACATTAACAGAAGTAAATGTAGCGACGCTGACAAAATTTTACGGTCGTTACGAAGATTTTATGGAAATGGCTGCCCCAGTGGAGAAAGTTGCTGAGTATCTCAACGCTCATGCCTCATGGTTTTCGCGTTGCGCTGAACCTATGAAGGTACAATCACTTGGGGAAAATGGCTATGCTTTAACAATTGGTCGTTTTGGTTCTTTTGGCTATGAAGTAGAACCGAAAATTGGTTTAGAATTGTTGCCTCCAGATGAGGGTATTTACCGCATCCGTACAATTCCCATTCCTGACTACCAACCGCCTGGTTATGACGTAGACTATCGCGCATCTCTAGAGTTAAAAGAAACCGATGTTTCCACTAGCATTGGTAAGGTTACAAGAGTTGAATGGGAATTAGATTTGATAGTTTATCTTCACTTTCCTCGGTTTATTCAGCGATTACCCAAGTCTATAATTCAATCTACAGGCGATCGCTTACTTAACCAAATTGTCCGCCAAGTTTCCCGCCGCTTAACTCGCAAAGTTCAGGAAGATTTTCATAAATCTTTGGAAATACCTTTTCCTGCTAATTTTAAGCAAAAGCGTTGAGTCAATAGTCAGTTAACAGTTATCGTCTGTTAACTGACAAATAACTTACAGACTATGCTTGAGTGAGAATTCTTTGGACAATTTGCACGCCAGTAACAGCCTGCCAAGCAAAAAGTCCCAAAAGGGTGAAATTTATCAAAATGTGAGTTGCACGCGCCCAATTTGCCCCTTTCTGCATATAAGGGGACAAAGCAGCAGAAAATGCAATTAGACTCGTCATGCCAAGTCCCGCCAGCAGGTGAGGCGCGACAAATAACTTACCATTATTGATGTAAGTGACAGCCATCCCACCAATCGCACCTGCCACCATCAAAGCTAGGAGTATAGAACCGATTTGGTAGTGTCTGACGTTATATCTACCTTTAATGAGTTCTTTCTTTTCTTCTCCCTGAGCATTTCTGGTACGCTGTACTTGCAGCCCCAAGTAGGCAGCATAAATCGAGAGTACTAATAGCGCCCACATGAGCACCGGATGGAAGAAGTTCAGCCAATATTTCACCGACGTAGAAAGTTCCAGACTCATCGTGTTCTCCCCTAATTAATTATTAAATATTTATAAAAATTAGCATAACTCTATTTTCTGTGCTTAATGTTGCACAAATTATAAAGAGACTCTTGTATATTCCTGACTATTTTCCTTCACCCTCTTGCCAAAGTGGATAAACAATCTCAGACTAAATTTTGAGGGTAGACGAACAAACCCCCTGTGTGGGATCTCATTCATGACTGAAAACAACGATACTTTGCTGCTAAAAGCTGCTAAAAGTGGCGATATCAAGGGGCTATGTGCGTTACTGGCTGCTGGTGCAAGGGTGGACGCGTGCGATCGCCTTGGCACCACAGCATTAATGTTTGCTGCTAATTTAGGCTATACCGAAATTGTGCGATCGCTGCTGGATGCTGGGGCAAATATCAACTTGCCCAGAAAACTCTATGGTTTGACGGCTTTGATGTTGGCTACTAGTGCCAAACAACTTGACATTGTGCAACTTTTATTGTCCAGAGGTGCTGATGTTAATGCCACTAATGAAGATGGCAGCACAGCTTTAATGGCAGCAGTACTCAAAGGTTATATCGATATAGTGCGAGTTTTATTGGCTGCTGGTGCCCAAGTTAATATCATAGATAAAGATGATGATACTGCGTTAAAACTTGCCGTTAAGCAGGGAAAAATAGAAGTTTTACAAGCAATTCTCCAAACTGATGTCGATGTCAATATCCCAAATGAAGAGGGTGAGACACTCTTAATGCTAGCGGCAGACTTGGGACATCTGGAGATTGTGGAAGCACTGCTAGCAGCAGGGGCTGATGTGAATCTGAAAAACCCTGATGGTGGAACTGCCCTATCGGCGGCGGCAGCAGCTGGACATAGTGCGATTGCAGCAGCTTTACTAGATCGAGGTGCCGAAATTAATCTCCAAGACCAAGATGGTGAAACCGCCTTACACCTTGCCGTTGTGGAAGGTTACATTGATGTCGTGCAAGTGTTACTTAACAAAGGCGCAAATGTTCACATTAGCAACCACCTGGGTGATACACCACTGCTTGTAGCAGCATTGCAAGGACATAGCCAAATTGTCGAGGCACTACTGCGTTCTGGAGGAGATATTAATGGAAAAAATCTCGGTGAAGTACCTTTGACGTTGGCTGCATCACAAGGACACACCCAAACAGTGAAAGTGTTGTTAGACTATGATGCTGATGTTAACATTCCGGGAGATAATGGCAAAACTGCTTTGATCAAAGCAACCGAACGTAAGCACACAGAGATTATCCATTTGTTGCTGGCAAAGGGGGCAGATGTGAATTTTCAAGACTCAGCGAAGGCAACATCACTGATGTGGGCTGCCTCAGCAGGTTATAACGAAATTGTGCAGGTATTACTCCAAGCTGGGGCAAATGTGAATTTGAAAAACCGGGGTGGTTATACTGCTTTGATGATTGCAGAATTTAATGGTTATAAGAATGTAGTGCGGAGTCTGCAAAAAGCTGGAGCGCAAGAATAGAATAGCCATCTAAATTCTTTATCTAAAATATTTTCAGAAATATCTTGACAACTCATTAAATGAAGGTAAACAAATTGAATACTTAGGGAGTTTATAACAACCAGTTCTAAACTTAAAAAACAAAGAAAGCAAAACTCCGTCGTAGCTGTTGTGAACTTGCTACGGCGGAGAAAGTAAAAATTAAAACGCTAAGAGGGAGCAGGCTAAATGCTTGCGTCACAAGGATAGAAAGAAAGCAAAAATGAAGAAGTAAATTTACCTTTTACTATTTACCTTGTACCTTTTACTTTTTACCTGCTCTCCCCCTTAGCGTTTCCTACTGTGCTAGATGTGCAAAATATATAGTTTTTACTTGAACAGAAAAGTATTCTAAGGATCATTTTTGATGTATTATCCTAAAGGGGAAATACAAACAACTAACTAAGAAAGGTTGATGTGCAACCATTTAGGCGATCGCTACGGCAATTCCCATAAAAAATAAATAAAAAATTAAATTTCATAGAATCACTGTGGTAAATACGAAGTGAAGCAATCTCCAAACCCTTGCTTTTTCAACACGAAGCTGTAGAAGTTCCGCCTAATACTCCTGATTGGATACTCAATGAAAGCGATGTCTACGGTGGTCACTGAATCTCGACTTCGCTCGATTTCCGCGTAGCCGAAGTGCGGGCTACGCCTACGCGATTGGGAATTTTTGGTGATTTGACAAACCCCTACGAGGGCTAAGGCTTTCTTTGTTGTTGCGTAAAATAAAAGCTCCTCACTACTAATATAGGGTGGGCAATGCCCACCCTAATACTTTTGATTATTTTTTGTGCGACTATAACGGACGGTAGACGCGATAGTTGATTTTGGGGAAGATATTATCCATTAATTCGACTTTTTCCAACCAACCACTGTCAACTTTGCCAACTTTAACGTCTTCATAGAGCTTATTAAACCGCATTAGGTGCGATCGCGTCCGTCTGACTGCATAAGGTACCATAGTTCCCGTCCGCATAATAAAAGCCCAGTCGGAAGATTGTGCTAATAACAATTCCCGCGCTGCTTGGTTCAATGCTTTTTCTGCCAACTCATCCTCTGGTTCCAAGTGTGAAATTTCAATCATCCGTTCAGCCGCTTTGTGCAAATGCGGATAAACCCACGCATTCGTTTCATTCAACCAATATTCGTGGAAACCTTTGAAACCCCAACTCGACTGCGAAGGACGACAGACTTGCTGAGTTGGCTGCTCACGCAGATAGTCTGCTAAATGAGTCATTTGATATGTTCCTTGGTCATACCACGACTTGCGGAATAAGTAATCGATGAACCAAGGGCCTTCATACCACCAATGTCCAAATAACTCTGCGTCATAAGGCGAAACGATAATTGGCGGTCGTTGCATTATACCATAGAGATGTTCAGATTGTCGCTCTCGATTATACATAAAGTTAGCAGCGTGTTCTGCTGCCTTCTCCCTAGCCCAATATGGATCGTAGAGCGCCTTATCTGATAGACCTAAACCACGCCCTGTAATTTTGTGATACTTAATGCCCGTATTTTTCCGTTGACCATTAGGCATGATGTAGGGCTTGATGTACTCATATTCTGCTTCCCAGCCCAAATCCTTGTAAAATTCCCGATATTCCGCCGCCCCAGGATAGCCAACCTCAGAAGACCATACCTGTTGGGAAGATTCATGATCTCGACCAAAGACAGCAACGCCAGTTTCTGTATAAATTGGGGCATAAGTCCCAAAGCGCGGCCGGGGACGGGCGTAAAGGATGCCATGCCCATCAGTGAGAAAGTAGCGTAACCCAGCATCGGCTAGCATCCGCTCTAAGCCTTCATAGTAGGCGCATTCAGGCAACCAAATGCCTCTGGGTGCTTGTCCAAAGGTTTGCTCATAATGTTCGCAGGCTACCTGAATTTGCGCCCACACTGCTTGCGGATACATTTTCATCAACGGTAAATAGCCGTGAGTAGCGCCGCAAGTAATGATTTCCAGGTTGTTACTGTCTTGGAACTTCTTAAAAGCTGTCACCAAGTCACCGCCGTAGCGTTCCCATAGCTGACGCGCTTCGCTAAACTCAGTAACGTAATGTTCGGCTAAATAACGAAGATGTCCGTTGTTGACATTATGTTCTGCTTCTAGTGCTATAAGTTCTTCTAATTGAGCTAAGTGTGCTTCATAGCGTTCTTGAAGCAGAGGATCGCGAAGCATTGACACTAAAGGGGGTGTCATACTCATCGTGATTTTAAAGTCGATACCGTCTCGCTTTAAGCCTTCAAATACTTTCAATAAAGGGATGTAGGTTTCTGTAATGGCTTCATAGAGCCATTCTTCCTCCAGCACGTAGTCACTTTCCGGGTGACGAACGAAGGGCAGATGTGCGTGGAGTACAAGCGCGACGTAGCCAATAGCCATAGTGATTTTGGGGTGATACTTGTAAGTTGAAGGTCGAGAGGTTTGGCAGAAATTAACAATATTTTAAGACTTTATGGGGATTGTAAAGTAGATTTATAACAGTTTTCAATTAACAAATCTGGGTGTTTAAGTCTTCTGCTTCTAAAAGCGGCAAGGCAAATTTTTTGGCGAGCTGCGAGGTGAGCGTTGAGTCGAACGCCTCAATTTCTGTGACAAAACTTAATTATAAATTGCGAATTATTTTGTCGAATGGTTTAAATCCACTTTTGAAATTCTCTTTTCTACAAGACGCGCGCGTAGCTTGTTTCCCTGTAAGGGTACAAATTTTGAATTTGGAATTTTGCCTTCTTCAGTGAAGTTGAGTTTGAGAGGATGTCTGAGAAGTATCAAATATTTGTTGCTCCCCCCTAACCCAATACGCTTGGGTTTAAGCAAATTTATCTGTTACGGCCGGCTGGTCTGTTAAGGCAGGCAGGGGAGGCAGGGGAAGCAGGGGGAGAGAAAAAAGCTTAACTGAACTGTATTGCCCCCTAACCCCCTTCAAAAGGCTACGGTGTACACACAAGTCCTAAAAACCTAGCTTGATTGGGCTTAACTCATTCTTATACAAAGTATCGGAACGAGAGAAATAGCATTGTTAGTCAATGTAATGCCATTGTTAGTCGATGCAATGCCATTGTTAGTCGATGTAATGCCATTGTTATTCGATGCAATGCCATTGTTAGTCGATGCAATGCCATTGCAGGTTAAGAAACTTGTGTGTACACCGTAGCTTCAAAAGGGGGGAATAAGAGTCTTAAAGTCCCCCAATTGATCGGGGATTTAGGGGGATCTCCAAGGGTTAGGTATATACAAAAAACTTTTCAGACATCCTTTGAAGAGCAATGCCTACGCTAGAATTATGCAAAAAATGCTGAACTCGAAGCCCGAAACCTGGAAACAATGATGATGTGATTTCGCGATCGACCAGCGAGTCGAGATTCAACTACCGCGCAGTCGTTGTGTCCCCGGTTTTCACTCCTTAATTCAGGAATCAAATCGGATTACTATAGTATTATTTTTCCATACCTAGTTTAGAGAGAAAATTCTATTTTTCAGAATATTTGCTCAGGATCAATACCTGCGGCTTGTAAACGTTCTGCCAATATTGCGACCCGTTGACGTTCTTGTTCTAGTTGTTGATTTGTTTGCTCTAACTGTTGATTTGCCTGCTCTAACTGTTGGTTTACCTGCTCTAACTGTTGATTGGATTCTTCCTCTGGCAACATCACCAGCTGTCCATCTGGTGTAAAGAAGCGTAATTTGCCCAAATATACTGCCAAATACAGCCCTAACTGCTGACTCCACAACCAACCTGACTCAGTGGGTACAAGGTCTTGATATTGCCCATCAATTAAGTGAAATCCCTGGAATTCTAGGTTATTTGGATCAAACCAAAAGTAATCTGGAGTGCGAAATGTATTTTGGTATATTTGCTTTTTCAAACCTTTATCAACCGAGGCAGTGGAATTAGATAATAGTTCAATAATCACATTGGGGTATTTGCCGTCTTCTTGCCACACAACCCAGCTTTTGCGGTCTTTTTTCTCTGTATCTAAAACCACAAAGAAATCCGGCCCACGAAATTCTTCTGACTTTTTCTGGTTGGGACTAAAATAGATTGTCAGGTTGCCGGTAGCATAAAAATCCTGATGATCGCGCCACCACGATTTAATCAGGCGGATGAGTAAATCAATTTGTTCGCGGTGTAAGTCAGATTCCAAGGGGGGTTCGTCACTATAGATATCACCTGGTGGGAAAATTATACTCTCAGTGACATCTTGTAAACTAGGGGTGGTGGCAAGGGGCTGAGACATACAAGATACTTTTTCTATTTGTATATATGCTATCGTGACCAACCTTTGCATTATGAATGCGTAAGCGCAGCCCGCACTTCTCTACGAGACGCTCCGCGTAGCTTGCTTCCACGAAGTGGTACGGCTGCGCGGAAATCGAGCGACTTGCACTGAGCGGCGTCGAAGTGAGTCGAGATTCAGTGACCATCGTAGACATCGCACCACTTATTCCTCATCCCGATATAATTCCTGCAAGTCCTGTAACTGAGTCTTGCGGGAAATCCGGCGATATTTTTTACTTTCTAACTTAGGTTCGTATTGACTCTGCCCTTTGCCTTTGCTTTTGCTTTTTAACTTCATGCTAGATTCTGGATCGGCTTGTTGGTGCAGCTGAGTTTGATGAGCGATCGCAGCATCCAAAAATTCTAAATAATGTTCATAGCGTTCCCAATCTCCCCGCACTGCACACTCAGGCTCGTCTCGATGCAGACAATTACTAAACCGACAGCTAGCAACTGCTAACCGCTTTCTTCCTTCTGGGAAATAATGGATTAATTCTTCTGGTATGCAATCCATATCAGGCTGATTAAAGCCAGGGGTGTCTGCAAGCAAACCACCGCTAGGCAACTCAAATAATTCTATATGACGAGTGGTATGACGACCACGAGCTAATTTGCCAGAAACTTCTCCGACTCGCAGTTCAACAGAGTCAATCAGCGTATTAATTAGGCTAGATTTGCCAACGCCGGAAGGCCCAGCGATTACAGTAATTTTATTGCTTAAATATTTATTTGCTTGGTCAGTATTTATACCATCTTTAACACTGATAAATATTGGTTGATAGCCCCAACCAAGGAGGCGATCGCTAACTTGCTGCTGTTCTAGGGCTGAAATTAAATCACTTTTATTCAAGCATAAAAGCACATCCAAACCAGTAGACTCAGCTTTAATTAGAAATCGACTCAGTTGATAAGGTTCCAAAGGTGGATCGGCAACGGCAAATACCAAAAGGATTTGGTTGACATTGGCGATCGCCGGACGATCTAATTCACTTTGGCGGGGTAAAACCTCAGCGATCGCTCCGCGTCCCCCAGCCCAATCTGGCTCTTCTACCACAACGCGATCGCCTACCATCACCTGTTGGCCGATTTTTTTCAGGCGTGTTCGGCGAGTACAAAGCAGCAAAGGAGGCAAGGGGGCAGGGGGGCAGAGGGGCAGGGGGGCATTTAAATTCAGTTTCTCCTCTACTTCCTTGATCCTCTGCTCTTCATCCTCTCGATCTAGCTTTACTCGGTAAAAATTAGCTTGTACAGCTACCACTGTACCCAATAATCGTCCAGTTGCAGCAGAAATTTCCCCTGTCATTGGCCAGCAACTGGACGGCGTACTAATAGAGAAAAATAACTAATGCAGTCTGTAATTTGTTCTACCTGATAACCTGCCATTGCCAAACTATCAGGAACTTGCTCAATTGGCTCACCTGGATCTAACCAAACTTCTAGCAAACCTCCCAATGGCATTTTCTCCAGACGTAATTTTGTCCGCACGAAATTAATCGGGCAAGGGGTGCCGCGTAAATCAAGTTGAGCATCGGGAGTTAAAACAGAAGAGGGCTTCATCACTTAAATAAATTTCCCAAGAATCCTTCTAGACCGCCTTTACCAGTGCGATCCCCCTTAATTTTAGCCAGCTTCTCTAGCAGTTCCCTCTCCTCTGGGGTGACTTTATTGGGAATATCAATTAATACGTTCAGCATGTGATCCCCACGACTTACGGGATTACCCAAACGGGGTACACCGCGATTTTCCAGTTTCATCACCGTATTCGGCTGAGTTCCTGCTGGAATAATCAGTTCCACTGGCCCATCTACCGTATTTACCTCTAACCGACAACCTAAAATCGCTTGCAGGTAGCTAACTTTGATTTCCGAGAGAATGTTAATGCCATCCCGTTGGAATTCCTCATCTTCATTGACGAACAAGTAAACGTACAAATCCCCAGGCGGCCCATTACGTTGGCCAGCATCGCCTTCACTAGAAATCCGCAAGCGTGTGCCATTATCCACCCCAGCTGGAATGGTAATTTTGAGTTTCTTGGTGACTTGATTGGCACCCTTACCATCACAGGCATCACATTTATCTTCAATTACCATCCCTGTACCATTACAGGTAGGACAAGTCGAGACTTGGGTGAAACTGCCAAAGGGTGTTCTAGTGACACGGCGTACTTGACCCGATCCGCTACAAGTCGAACAAGTACGAGGGCGAGTTCCAGGTTTAGCACCAGAACCGCTACATACTTCACAATTTTCTAAATGGGAAATGCGAATTTCTTTTTCGCCACCAAATATTGCTTCCCGGAAGTCTAACTTTAGGTCTAGCCGCAAGTCATCGCCCCTCGCAGGCCCACTGCGCCGTCTTTGTTGCGTGGGGCCACCCATACCGCCAGCAAAACCACTAAAAATGCTTTCAAAGATATCGGCAAAACCACCCATATCGCCGACATCTTGAAAGCCCGCGCCAGCAGCACCTGATACACCTTCTGGGCCAAAGCGATCGTAACGAGCGCGGGTTTCTGGCTCTGAGAGTACCTCATAAGCGCGGTTAATTTCTTTAAAGCGATCCTCCGCCCCCGGTTCTTTGTTCACATCTGGGTGATACTTCCGGGCTAAACGGCGATAGGCTTGTTTGATTTCTTCTTTGTCGGTGTCACGAGAGACACCCAGGATTTCATAATAGTCGCGGGCCATATAGCAAAGGTAAAAGTTAGAAGGAAGAAAGCAGAAGTCAGTAGAACGTCATTCACGGTCACTTGCTACCCTACGGAAAAGTGTTTTACATACAGATATGCAAGAGCAATACAGTATCTGTTTATAGGGCGGCTTGCCGGAGGACAGGCAGAAGATAAAATTAATTTTTGTTAATAACTGATTTTACCCTTTACCTTTTACAAAAATCACCGACAAATCTTGAACAACAGATGCTTTCCTCGTGTGAGACGACAAAAGCTATAGAAGTTAAAGCAGCGAAAGCCTCTGCTCAGACTTCTCACTGCCGAGTCGGCTGTCTCTTTTACAATTGTGCTACGTAGGAGAGGAAAACCTCGCCCATCAACCAGAGGGGCTAGCCGCACCATTAGGTGTGGAAAACCACCCTTATGCAATGGAAGTACATTTTAACTAGCACATGTGCTTAGCTCAAAGTAATTTGCTTCTACAATCTAGCAAACCCCTGGGGTCTTGTGAAACTTCGCTAAATCTAAATATTTAGATATATTAAAGTATCTTAATAAAAATTTGCTACTTTGGGTATTAGAGACTGAAAGCTAGGGAGCAGCGAAAGAAAACATTGACCAATGCCCCATGCCCAATGCCCCCATACCCAATGCCCAACCCCTAATCTATCGCCTCATAATCAGCTTGTGCGGTACTTTCTTCGTCAAAATCAAAGTTGAATTGTGGTATGAGTGTACCATTCATTGGTGAGTCTACTTCTGGGGTAAAGAGACTAGCTGAAGCCTCCTCAATCTCATCACTTTGGTTGTTAGCTCGGTTATAGACATCAGCACCAATTGCAAACAGGGTTTGTTGAAAATCGTCTAAGCGCTGCTTAAATTCCACAGTGGAGATGCTGGAATCAATCATTGCAGCTTGGAGTTGGGAAACTTTTTCACTGGCCAAAGTTTTCATCTGGTCGCCGATGAAATTGCTATTATCCTTGATGGTAGATTCATAACTGAACAACAAATTATCTGCTTGGTTTTTGAGTTCAACCAGTTCTTTACGTCTTCTATCTTCTTCAGCAAAAAGTTCGGCCTCTTGCCGCATCCGTTCGACTTCGTTGCTACTCAAACCACCTGTATTAGTAATTCGAATACTCTGTTCTCTACCAGTACCTTTATCTTGAGCTGAAACCTTCAGGATACCGTTGACATCGATTTCAAAGGATACTTCAATTTGTGGCACACCACGGGGTGATGGGGGAATTCCTGTTAACAGAAACTTGCCGAGACTCTTGTTATCTCGTGACATTGCCCGTTCCCCTTGGAGAATGTGAATTTCCACTGAGGTTTGCCCATCAACTGCGGTGGAAAAAACTTGTGACCGACTCGTAGGAATTGTGGTGTTGCGTTCAATGATTTTGGTGAACACTTCACCCAAGGTTTCAATTCCCAAGGACAGGGGGGTGACATCCAATAGTAAGAGATTATCGACTTCGCCGCCCAACACACCTGCTTGAATAGCTGCTCCCAATGCTACGGCTTCGTCAGGGTTAATGGAGCGATCGGGAGCTTTGCCATTGAAAAACTTAATCAGCGCGTTTTGGACTGCGGGAATACGTGTAGAACCACCTACTAAAATAATCCGATCTATGGCTGATGGTTTGAGATCGGCATCTTTGAGCGATTGGATCATTGGTTCGATCGTCGCTTCAATTAATTTTCCTGCAAGTTCTTCAAATTTAGAACGGCTAAGTTCCATCTCCAGATGCTTTGGCCCCGTGTTATCGGCTGTGATAAATGGCAAGTTGATCGATGTATTCATCATACTGGAGAGTTCAATTTTTGCCTTTTCCGCAGCTTCCCGCAGGCGTTGCAGTGCCATTTTATCTTGGGAAAGGTCAATTTTTTCTTGTTGCTGGAAGCGTTCCATCATCCAACGCACGATCGCATTATCAAAGTCGTCTCCACCTAAGTGGTTGTTACCACAAGTCGCCTTAACTTCAAAAACGCCATCCCCAAGTTGCAGGATCGATACGTCGAATGTACCGCCTCCTAAGTCAAATACTAAAATTAGCTGCTCTTGGTCTTGCTTTTCCAATCCAAAAGCCAAAGCAGCAGCTGTTGGTTCATTGATGATTCGCAGGACTTCTAGCCCAGCAATTGTGCCAGCATCTTTAGTTGCTTGTCGTTGGGCATCTGTGAAATATGCTGGTACGGTGATCACTGCCTGTGTTACCTCCTCACCCAAGAAGTTTTCCGCATCCTGCTTCAGTTTTTGCAGGATCATGGCAGATAATTCTTGTGGGGTATAGTTTTTTGAGCGAATTTGGACATCAACAGTCTCGTCTCGACCTTTAATACAGTTGTAGGGGACGCGATCGCGTTCTGTTTCAGTGTCTTCCCAACGCCGCCCAATAAATCGTTTAATACTGTAAATTGTGTTCTCAGCATTGGTTACAGCTTGGCGTTTTGCCAATTGACCAACCAAGCGATCGCCACTCTTTCCGAATCCCACAATACTTGGAGTAGTTCGTCCACCTTCAGAATTGGAGATCACAAGTGGTTGACCGCCCTCCAAAACTGCGACGCAACTGTTAGTAGTGCCTAAGTCAATCCCAATAACTTTTCCCATATTTAACAGTATTTTTACCGAGTTTTTCTGCTGTAATTTGTCGCGGACTAACTTTTTTGCTAAAAACAAAGGCTAGCGGATAACGTCTGTGGAAATCCTGTTGCTGGTAGCAACGTCAGAAGTTTAAACACAGAGAGTTATCCAAAGCCTTGTCTTTATTTAGGTACGCGATGCTCGTCCTTGCTAGAACCCAGGCACTTTTGGTCAGCGAGGCGAGCGATTACAGCTTAACTGAAGGCTTGACTCGACTGATCTTCTGGTGCAACAGGGCTATCTTCCTTGGGAGCAGCTACTTTGACCATTGCATGGCGTAGCACGCGATCGCCCAAGTAATATCCACGCACTAACTCTTCTAACACTGTTCCTTCAGGATGTTCATCCGTAGGTTCCCGCATTACTGCTTCATGCAGGTTAGGATCAAATTCTTGACCTTCAGGACGCATTGGTGATACACCCAAGCGCTTTAGACTATCTACTAATTGTTTGTAAACGCCTTGGTAACTTTTGTGCATGGTCATTTCGCCATCAGATTGCGGTTTGAGGTGCGATCGCGCCCGCTCAAAATTATCGACTACTGGTAGCAATTCCAAAATCGTATTCCGCTTCACCTGCAACTCTAAGTCTTCTTTTTCTTTGCTAGTACGTTTCCGGTAATTCTCAAAATCAGCCGCAATCCGCATATATTGAGTACTACGCTCTTCTAATTGCGTTTTGAGAGACTCGTTTTGTTGAGTCAGTTCTGCCAAAGCTGCTGTTTCCACTCCAGTTCTCTCGGTTGCAGGGACACCAATTTCTGAGTTCGGAGCTGTATCTCCCGATATATTAGTTTGTGCTGCCACGTCTTCTGTCACCTCGCTACCAGATTCATTGAAATTAATTTGGGCTGGGGAGTCACTCATCATTGCTTGCTTTACCTCTGTTGGTTCACCCAATTGCTGGCTTGTATTGTTTATCTGTTTATTTTCATCCATTATTGTCTATTCATTCCAGATGCTATTTATGGCAGTGTATCTCCACAGCTTGCAACCGTCGTCATCCACGACGTGCCACTGAGGCTGATTTTATTAGCCAACAAGTTCCTGGAAGTGATGTAACCGTCCTCTTATTGTGACAAATGGTGAACACGTTAGCCCAAACACTACTAAGGCGGGAACCCGAACGATCAATTTGGAAGAGTGACGCTGAATGTGACTTGCCTCTCATCCTATTTATAAATTCCCATCTGAACGCGAAGAGCCTGCCGTAGGCAATAATATCTTTAATTTTGAATTAGGAGCGTACTCTTTCCCTAAAGGATGCTTCGTGAACAAAGAAGCAAATTACGCGCAGCATTTTGTTAGAAAAGTGACATAACTTAAGACTTTTTTGGGAAATGAGAATTCTGTCTCCCAGGCTGGGAATACTTTAAGCAGAGGTTTCCCCAAATCAATTGCTCATTTATGAACTCGTCAGCACATCGGCGCAGTACCGCTCTAACTACCAGAACAGAGTTTTCGCCCTTTGGCAACAAGCTAGTACAATCTGGCTATGTCAATACCGAACAGATGAGGCAGGCACTAATTGAAAGCCGCAAATCTGGCAGACCCTTAACAGAAGTACTAGAGTCAATCACTGGGCAACAACTATCGCCTGAGTTGCTTAGGCAATATAAAAAACAGCAGCTATTTGAACTTAAAATACTATATGGAGTTGAATTCCTCGATCCGGAAGTCAGCTCCGTTGGCAACACGATGATGGGGAACCTGATTGAAACCCTCATCCCAGTGGATATCTGCCGTCGCCATCGTTTAGTACCACTATCGAAACACGAAGACCAAACCCCGCCCTCAGTCTTAGTGGCGATGGTCGCTCCAGATAATCTAGAGGCTTCCGATGACCTGAATCGCATCTTGCGCCCCCAAGGCTTGGCATTGCAGCGCATGGTGATTACCCAAGAAGACTACCAACAGCTAATCAACCAATACCTGGATGAAATGGCTGTTAAGCAAAAGCATCTGGAACAAGAGAAGTTTACAGATATTAATCAGGATTTAGAAAACCTCGGAAATCTGGATATTTCGGATGCTCCTGAAGAAATGGAGGCTGATTTAGGGGCGGCGATGAAGGGTGCAGAGGATGCCCCAGTCATCAACCTAGTTAACAGAATCCTGGCTAAAGCCTTGCATGAAGGGATTTCTGACATTCATATCGAACCGCAAGAAGAAAACTTACGCATTCGCTTTCGCAAGGATGGCGTACTACGCGAAGCTTTCGATCCCCTACCGAAAAAGATCATCCCGGCGGTGACAGCCCGATTTAAAATCATCTCCAATCTAGACATTGCTGAACGCCGTTTACCCCAAGATGGACGTATCCGCAGGTTGTTTGAGGGACGCAAAGTGGATTTCCGGGTGAATACCTTACCCAGTCGCTACGGGGAAAAGGTGGTGCTGCGGATTTTGGATAACTCCTCTACTCAATTGGGATTAGATAAGTTAATTACCGATCCAGAAACTTTGGATATTGTCAAGGATATGGTTAGCCGTCCCTTTGGTCTGATTTTGGTAACTGGACCAACTGGTTCTGGGAAAACAACTTCACTGTATTCTGCACTCTCAGAAAAGAATGATCCCGGAATTAATATCAGTACTGTGGAAGACCCAATTGAGTACAGCCTTCCAGGGATTACTCAAGTACAAGTTATTCGAGAAAAAGGCTTAGATTTTGCTACGGCGTTGCGGGCTTTCTTGCGGCAAGATCCAGATGTGCTACTGGTGGGTGAAACGCGGGATAAGGAAACAGCAAAAACAGCAATTGAGGCTGCCTTGACCGGTCACTTAGTATTAACTACCTTACATACCAATGATGCCCCAGGTGCGATCGCACGTTTGGGAGAAATGGGGATTGAGCCTTTCATGGTTTCTAGTTCCCTAATTGGCGTTTTAGCTCAACGTTTGGTGCGGCGCGTATGTTCTGAATGTCGTATTCCCTACACTCCCACAACCGAGGAACTGGCTCGTTACGGTTTATCAGCTTCCTCAGATGTAGCAGTCACCTTCTATAAAGCTAATACCTTGACATTAGATGCGATCGCAGATGCCAAAGCCAAAAATCACCTTTGCTCAAAATGTAATGGTGTCGGCTACAAAGGGCGTTGTGGTGTTTATGAAGTCATGCGAGTCACCGAAAACCTGCAAACTCTCATCAACGAAGATGCACCCACGGAACGCATCAAGGAAGTGGCAATAGAAGAGGGCATGAAAACCTTGCTGGCCTATAGTTTGGACTTAGTGCGTCAAGGTTCCACCACGCTAGAAGAAGTAGAACGAGTAACTTTTACTGATACTGGCTTGGAAGCAGAGTTAAAAGCCAAACGCAAAACTGGTCTTACCTGCCGGAGTTGCGATGCCACTTTGAAACAAGAATGGCTGGATTGTCCTTACTGTATGACACCTCGGTTTTAAGGCTAGTCATTAGTCATTAGTTATTAAATGATGCTTAGTAACTTTAAACAAGTGACAAAGGACAAATAACAAATAACAAATAACAAATATTACAAGGAAGCAGAACTATGGAAATGATGATCGAAGACCTGATGGAGCAATTGATTGAATTGGGTGGCTCGGATATGCATTTATCCGCAGGTTTGCCTCCCTACTTCCGCATCAGTGGCAAACTCACACCCATAGGTGAGCATATATTGACAGCCGACCAATGTCAAAGGCTAATTTTTAGTATGCTCAACAATACCCAACGTAAAACCTTAGAGCAGAATTGGGAGTTGGATTGTTCTTATGGTGTTAAAGGTTTGGCTCGCTTTCGGGTCAATGTCTATAAAGAACGTGGTTCTTATGCTGCTTGCTTACGGGCATTAAGTTCTAAGATTCCTAATTTTGAAAAATTAGGTTTGCCAGATATCGTCCGGGAAATGACAGATAAGCCCAGAGGGTTAATTCTGGTGACAGGCCCTACAGGCTCCGGCAAGACTACTACCCTAGCGGCAATGATTGACTTGATTAACCGCACCAAGGCAGAGCATATTTTAACGGTGGAAGATCCAATTGAATTCGTCTACGAACCAATTAAAAGCTTGGTTCACCAACGGCAACTGGGTGAAGATACCAAGAGTTTTGCTAATGCTTTGAAAGCAGCTTTGCGGGAAGATCCAGATATTGTTCTGGTGGGAGAAATGCGCGATTTGGAAACGATTTCTTTGGCGATTTCCGCCGCAGAAACAGGACACTTGGTATTTGGTACTCTCCACACTAGTTCTGCCGCCCAGACAGTTGACCGGATTATCGACGTTTTCCCCCATGAAAGACAAACCCAGGTGCGGGTGCAGTTATCTAACTCATTAGTAGCGGTATTTAGCCAGACTTTGGTATCCAAGAAAAACCCTAAACCCGGTGAATATGGTCGGGTGATGGCTCAAGAAATTCTGGTTGTTACTCCTGCTATTTCTAACTTGATTCGAGAAGGCAAAACATCTCAAATTTACTCAGCAATTCAAACTGGTGGCAAATTGGGAATGCAAACTCTGGAGAAGGTTTTAGCTGATTTTTACAAAGCTGGAACGATTTCTTTTGAAGCGGCGATGTCTAAGACTTCCAAGCCAGATGAAATTCAACGTCTCATCGGTACTTCTGTACCACCGCAAGCAGCAGGTGCGAAACCTGGTGCGGCTGCCAAAGCGCATTAAAAGAAGTAGGGATGATAAGGGAGACGAGGGAGTGAGGAAGAAATAACTTATGCCCTATCCCTAATGAATAACAACTATTTTGAATTTATTTATGCCAAACTTCGTTGCCCGTGTTCGGGATTCGCAAGGAAAATCTCGAACAGAAAAAATTGTTGCCGAATCCTTGGTACAAGCTCGTACTAATCTCAGAGATCAAGGTTTTGTAATTCAAGAACTCAAGCAATCTCAGGGATTTCAGCCAGATGTTGCCTTCAAAAACTTCCAAAATTCCTTAGTTAAGGTTTCTGTAAAAGACAAAGCCGTTTTTTCGCGTCAATTTGCCGTTTTGATGAATGCGGGTGTTGCGATCGTTAGAAGTCTGGGGGTACTTTCCGAACAGTGTAGTAATACTAAATTGAAACAAGCTCTTGTGGAAATTAGCACTGATGTTCAAAGCGGAATGAATCTTTCAGAGGCAATGCGGAAGCATCCTGACTGTTTTGATGGACTATATGTGAGTATGATTCAGGCTGGCGAAGTTGGTGGTGTTCTAGACGAAGTATTAAATCGTTTAGCTAAGTTGTTAGAGGATGTTGCCCGCTTACAAAACCAAATTAAATCAGCATTGTCTTATCCAACGGTCGTAGGTTTTATCGCAGTTGCTATCTTTCTCGGTATGACCATTTTTCTGATTCCCATTTTTGCCACGATTTTTGTACAAATTGGAATCTCATTACCGCCTCTAACGCAATTTTTGATGGATGCCAGTAAATTTTTAAGAAGTCCGGGTGCTTTCGTACTTCTAGGTATTCTTATAGGATTGAAAATTGCTTTTACACAATACAGTAAAACTCCTGTTGGTCGCATCACAATTGATCGTTTTTCTCTTAAAATGCCATTGTTTGGTGACTTAATTCAAAAGTCTTCGGTTGCCCGCTTTAGTCGGACTTTTGGTTCTTTGACTCGTTCAGGTGTACCAATTTTAACTTGCTTAGAAATTGTCCGAGATACATCAGGAAACCAAGTGATTGCCAATGCCATAGACGCAGCCCGTATGGAGATTCAACAAGGAGGTATGATTAGCATTGCTTTACAAAAAGATGCCGTTTTTCCGGCTATGGCAATTCAGATGATTAGTATTGGGGAAGAAACTGGAGAATTAGATGGAATGTTAATGAAGGTTGCCGATTTCTATGAAGATGAAGTCGAGCAAGCAGTAAAAGCAATGACCAGTATTTTGGAACCAGTGATGATTGTAGTTTTAGGGGGAATGGTTGGAACCATTTTGTTAGCAATGTATTTGCCTATGTTTGCGGTATTTGAAAAACTAGGATAGGGGATTAGGAGCAAAGGCAAAGATGGTTCGCTTCCGGTTAGAAGTTAGGGTATGAAACTGTTTACTTTTTATTCTTAACTTCTAACTGATTAATTTTATGGTTAAATCCTCACTATTTAATAAATTATGACTGTGCAAAAATCTCATTATGAAGCGAGTTTAGCAGAGTATAGCAATCATCTAAGTGCGATCGCCTTACTAAAGCAATATCGGCCATACTTGGAGATGATCCCCAGTTTGCGTCGTCCAGATGAAAGTGTTATCACTATACCTTTGCCAATTGTCCGGCTTCGCGACACTGGTACAATTGCACCACAAACGATTTGCTTACCTTGTGATGTGGCAATTTTGATGTGCGATCCAGAGTGGAAAATCAAAACTGGAGCTGAAATTTTAGTCTTTATTCATCGTGCTCACGAAGACTTTTCTGATTTATTAGGACGTTGGCGACAAACCCAAGTTTTTTTGGACAATGATTATGAGTGGTTGATGCCTCTCCGTCACAGTCATATTTTGAGTGAAGGAGCTAATACTATATATCCTCTGTTTGTCGTTTTTAGCGAGACTTTAGAACGCATCCAAAGAGGTCTTGTGGGAGCAGAACTCCCATTTATTATGCAAACACCAGATTTACTGCTTGAGGAAAATTTCACAGATATTTTCTCTCCAGAAATTCCACCAGCTTAGAAAAAGTTAGGAATTAACAGTGAGTACTTATACAAACTTTTAAAGAACACAAAGAGATAAGAAGTCTGATTGGCGGATGTATAGATGGGTTTAAAAGCCCCACTAAATCATAGATTTAGTGGGGCTTTTAAAGATCCTGCACGTAACTTTAACTTGCTTGTATTGTAGGGGTACGTGCAATACGGTTCGGATAAGCAGGGGAGGCAGTGGAAAAAAGAGGCTTATTGTTCAGTAATTCTTCTCTTCCCCCCTGGCTGCCTCAACCAAAAAATTCCTTAAATACTTCAAAATACACTTGATTTATTTCTCCTCCCCTGCGTCCCCTGCCTCCCCTGCGTCCCCTGCCTCCCCTGCTTGCCCACCTCACTCTCATCGCATTGCTCCCACGGTGAGGGTACGCAGACTCGTTGGCATAGGCTCTCGGTTACATTATCTCCCACTGATTAATTCTAATTCTGACTAGAGCTTCATAGTTGGAGACTCTGCTCCTGACTTCTCAATTTTTGAATTTTTAATAGAAAAGCAATGAGGATTTGGCAAAGATACAGTAATATTACTGTTCTTTGAGAATATTTGTCGTAAGATTAGAGACATTTTAGAGCAGATATTTTATACTAATGAATCGCTTTTCTCAGAAAATAACAAATTCTCAAGAGAGCATTTCACAACAAACTCAGTTGGGTCAGATGTGTGGTTCTAAACGGTTATTTCGCGATCGCTATGAAATACTGCAAATTTTGGGTAGAGGTGGTTTTGGCATCACGTTTTTAGCCAAAAATGCTGTATTACCTGGCAATCCCCTATGTGTGATTAAACAGCTTTGTCCGAAAGTGAGTAGCCCCCAAAGTTGGCAAAGGGCGTGTATGCGCTTTGAAAAAGAAGCAAGAACTTTGGGTCAACTCGGTAGTCATTCGCAAATTCCCATGCTACTAGACTATTTTCAGGCGAATGGTGAGTTTTTTTTAATTCAAGAATACGTACCTGGTTTGACTTTAGCACGGGAAGTGCAGCAAACTGGGCCCAAAAGTGAAGCCGCAGTTAAACAGTTTTTACAGGCATTATTACCTGTATTACAGTATCTTCATAAACATCATGTAATTCATCGGGATATTAAGCCCCAGAATTTATTGCGGTGTGAGTATGACGGGCGGGTAGTGTTGATTGATTTTGGTGCGGTGAAAGAGCAATTAGTTGATGCTTGTGAAAATTCAATTAATCAAGCTGCAAATACCAATTTTATTGGAACTAAGGGATTTGCACCACCTGAACAGTTTTCTCTACGTCCAGTTTATGCCAGTGATATTTATGCACTAGGTGTAACTTGTATTTATATGTTGACTGCTAAAAGTCCTTTAGAATTGGATTATGACCCAAATACTGGTGAAATATGTTGGCAAAAACAGGTAAATATTAGCAACAGTTTCGCCCAGATTTTAGGAAAGATGGTGAAAATTACCTTAGAAGATCGGTTTAAGACTGCTGATGAAGTGATCAAAGCTTTAGGTAATGACAGTTACTTGCCCAGTTTAGCTAACTGTCTAACTACCCAAAAATTGAATAATAAAAGTATTGCACAACACGAAAATTATGATGTATACGTGCCACCTGTAGCCAGAACTGCTAGTGCAATTCGGCAATGGAGAGCAAAGCTTAAGGAAAGAAGGTAGTACATTTAAGTTGAAGTCTTTTTTTACCTAAAGTATCAAATGAATAATTAATTATGGACAATTCAAAATATCCAAAATAAATTTAGTAATCATTTTAACTATATTTGCTAGTCAGTAATGACTAATCAATCAGGGTTTATCTTCAATACTTAGTCAATTATCGCTTGCTAATATACAAGCAAAATTACGATGTTTAATATTTAATAAAAATATTTATATTCAGATTATTATATAATAGATAGAATAATTAATCTTATGGCTCTCGTAGTTTTCCACATAAGAGGAAGACGGACTACTATTTACAAACGCTAACTATATAAGTAATTCCCCAATCCCCAGAACAGGGTTTTCTACCACCAGTAAGCGAGAGTCAATTTTCTTAAGGGAAAGTTCGGGGCAAACTTAGCCTAAGTTGTCATGCAGTCGCGCCTGTCAGATCATGATCTGCTGCTTAAATCCCGATTGCTCAAATCCCCTGAATCCTAATGGAAAGAAGTTTTGCCAAAGTTGTAGCACCCCACTGGTGTCACTTTTAAGAAATCGCTTCCGTGTCATCCGAGTCCTTTCAGATGAGGGGGGATTTGGCAGAACCTATCTATCAGAAGATGTAGATAAACTCAATGAACGTTGTGTTATCAAGCAATTAGCTCCAAAATTCCAAGGAACTTGGTCGCAAAAAAAGGCGATGGAGTTGTTTGCTGAAGAAGCGCAGCGACTACAAGACCTTGGGGAACATCCCCAAATTCCGACTTTGATAGCTTACTTTGAGCAAGACGGCTGCCTATATTTGGTGCAGCAGTTTATCAATGGGGAGAATTTATTAAAGGAATTGGAACAGCGCAAATCTTATAACGCCAGGGAAATCCAATCTATTTTGCTAGATTTACTCCCGATCCTGAAATTTATCCACGATCGCAAAGTCATTCATCGGGACATCAAGCCAGAAAATATTATCCGCCATAAAAGTGATGGGCGATTAAGCCTGATTGATTTTGGTTCCTCAAAACAATTCACTGCCAAAGTTCAGCAAAAATCTGGTACATCCATTGGTTCACATGGTTATTCTCCGCTAGAACAGATTCGAGATGGTAAAGCTTTTCCCGCGAGTGACTTGTTCGGTGTGGGGGCTACCTGCTTTCATTTGCTAACGGGAAATTCGCCCTTTCAGTTGTGGATGGAATCTGGGTACGCCTGGGTGAATAATTGGCGGGAATATTTGCGGAGTCCATTAAATCCTGAGTTGGATTTTGTCATTGATAAACTTTTGAAAAAAGATATCCATGAACGTTACCAGTCAGCCGATGAAGTTCTCAGAGACTTGACTCCAAAACAACTCCTGGCACTACCACCAGCCGGAAAATCGTCTGGGAAAATACCACCAACTAGAGCGCCATCTTTACCAAAAAGTTATCCCTTACTAAGAATTTTAATCTTAATAAGTGCTTTGATTATGTTGTTCGGCTTTGGAGAATCTTGGTATAAACATTTTCGCCAGATTCAGACTAGTCTAGTCTCTAGGTTGAGTCAGCATAATAGTTCTGGCAAAGATGAAGCCCTTTTAAGTCAACCACTAAAGATTACTTTGGGTAAGGTTTCCCTAACTAACACCCTCCAAGCACACGAAAACTCAGTTTTATCTGTTGCCATCAGCCCCGATGGCAAAACCATTGCCAGCAGTGGCGACGATCGCACAATCAAACTTTGGAATCTCGCAACTGGAAAACCAATCTCTTCACTCAAAGGGCATTTTCAACGGGTGAATGTGGTGGTAATTAGCCCAGATGGCAAACTTCTGGTTAGTGCCAGTGATGACAACACCATCAAAATCTGGAATTTGGCAACGCGAAAACAAATTCGCACTCTTATGGGGCATTCTGATTCAGTTCATGCCCTAGCCATTAGTGCTGATAGCGAGACTCTGGTTACTGGTAGTGATGATAACACGATTAAAATTTGGGATTTGGCAACAGGAGAGCAAATTCGGACACTAGCAGGGCATACATTTTGGGTGCGTTCAGTAGCTATCAGCCCCGATGGCGTGATTTTGGCTAGTGGAAGTTTTGACAAGACGATTAAAATCTGGAATTTAACAAAGGGATACCCAATCCGCACGCTAGAAGGAAATTCTCAAACAGTAACAACCGTGGCTATTAGCCCAGATGGTAAAACTTTAGCTAGTGGTGGCCGCGATCGCACCATCAAACTTTGGAATTTAGCTACCGGAAGAGAAATTCGTACATTGTCGGGACATGGTAACACTATTACAACCGTAGCCTTCAGTACTGATGGTAAAATTCTTGCTAGTGGTAGCCGCGATCGCACCATCAAACTGTGGAATTTAGCCACAGGAGAAGAAATTCTAACATTAACGGGGCACACTAACACCGTGACATCCGTCGCCTTCAGCCCTGATGGCAAAACCCTTGTCAGTGGTAGTGAAGACAACACTATTAAGGTTTGGCGGTTGTTTCAGTGAGGGGGAACTAGGGGATGAGGGAGAATTATCCCAACTCTCCAAAATAAAGCTTTGGAAAATGTGCCGCGAATGTTACAGCTTCGATCTGTTTATCTCAATGCAAACCTTTAATTATTTACACTAGGTTTATTTATTTTCTATAGTTTGATTTTTATCATATTGTTTTTTGCGATCGCTCTAATGATTTACAATCAATCAGAGTTTAATTTACGCTGTGAATGGGGCCCACAAGGAGTTGCTCAACTTGCTCCCATCAGTGATGTAGTTGTGATAGTTGATGTTCTCTCTTTTTCTACCTGTGTGGAAATTGCTACCAACAACGGCGCGATAATTTTTCCCTACGCATATAAAGATGAATCAGCCATAAATTATGCCAAGTCAGTACAAGCAGAGTTAGCAAGTCATAGACAACGTTGGACTACAACTGGATATTCTCTCTCGCCAAAATCGGTAACTCAGATTCCTGCTGGAACCAGACTAGTTTTACCTTCACCTAATGGTTCTTTTCTGACTTTACATACAGGAAATACCCCAACTTTGGCTGGCTGCTTGCGAAATTGCCAAGCTGTAGCGCAGTTTGCTCAAACGTATGGTGATAAAATCGCTGTGATTCCTGCTGGTGAGAGGTGGAAAGAAGATGGTAGCCTCCGACCTGCATTTGAAGATTTAATTGGTGCTGGGGCAATTCTCAGTTATTTAGATGGCAGCCTATCACCAGAAGCCGAAGTCGCTGTGACAACATTTCAAGCTTTCCAGCAGGATTTACTGGGTTACTTGAAAAAATGCAGTTCAGGGAAAGAGTTGATTGAAAAAGGTTTTGAGTCAGATGTTGAACTGTCCGCCGCCTACAACATTAGTGATTGCGTGCCTTTGTTTACTGACAATGCTTATGTAAATTATACGCCACAGGCTTAATCAAACTCAAAAATTACGAATTACGAATTAATTAAACGTCGCACTGATTGGTTTGGCAATATTTGGCATTATCTATAAACTCTTGCAACTTATTCAAGGGAATTATTTGCAATGATGACCCACCCTGTACCTCAGCAGCGATATAAGCAAACTTTTGTCCACGATAAAACTGGTCACGTCCAACTTTGGTGATATATCGGGACTTCTGGAAGTCATTGGCAATATTAGAATTATAAATATTTTGTAACAATTTCACCGCATTAGCATTTTTTGTGGTGAATTTGAGGCGATCGCTACCACTAACGGTTATGCCTTCTTTAGTCACTGTCCCATTTTGAGAAGTGACATCAGCATAAAAGTATAAATTTCCCTTTGTACCCTCGTAGCCGTGGGCTTCGCTGTTGTATCTCAGAGTTGGTAGTAAAGGTCTGGTCTTTGCCCACTTCGCAACGGTGTTGATGTTTTGTTCTGGAAGCGCATTTGCTGGAGTGATAGCCAAAATAACTGCGATCGTAGACAGGGCAGCATTAAATAAATAGTTAAATTTAGAACTTTTTTGCATAGTATTTTCCGGTTAAAGAATGCTGAAAGCAAATGCTTAAACCACAGCAGTTTAAGAATTATTTCTAGGATGAGTTATATTTTCGGTATTAATTTGCCAGTAGCAAAAATAACTTAACATCGACTAATGGCTACTGTCCACCGATATTGCTATAGGCAATTTGGTTTCAACTAAAATTTTGTATAAATTGTAATAATCATAGAGTGGACACTGCCACAAACATCAAAATAGAGGTTTTCGGCATCAGTAGACCATGCTTACTCTATTACTTAGTTACAGAACTTAGATTTTGTCTCAGCCAAAGAAGAGTATGTACTCTTAAGACTGGATGTATCTAAGCTAAGGTTCTACACAGTTCTTAATAAACCAGCTTTGAGAACGCAAAACGTTCTAATCTAAAAGCTAACCGGGTTAATTTACTGGCAGTTTTGCAGGCACTACTCTCAAGCTTATAAAGCACAGACACACCGATGTGTCAAGCCTCAAAGCGACCCAGACTTAACACATAAATGATTATGATGGGAGTTTTACAAATCCGATGAGTGTTAAGGCAAGTGGTGGAAGCTCAGTTGCGCGTCCGCAACTATATCAAACCCTAGCTGTAGCGACAATTACCCAAGCCGAGCAGCAAGACCGTTTTTTGGGAAGTGGTGAATTAGATGAACTGGCAAGCTATTTTGCATCTGGTGCAAAGCGTCTAGAAATTTCCCAGACGCTGACGGATAATGCCGAGATTATTGTATCTCGCGCTGCCAACCGGATTTTTGTCGGTGGTTCGCCAATGGCTTTTTTAGAAAAGCCTAGAGAAGTAGAAATAGTACCTGTTAGTGCTGGTGCTAATGTTCAGCAAGGGATGCAACTAGGAACTGTAACCTACGTTGAAAGTCGTGGTGGGTTCCTAGAAAATTTACGATCAATATTTAATTCATCCCCCAGTGGCCCGACACCTCCGGGTTTCAGACCAATTAACATTGCTCGATATGGCCCAAGCAACATGGCCAAGAGCTTGCGGGATTTATCCTGGTTCTTGCGCTACGCTACTTATGCGATCGTTGCTGGCGACCCCAACATCATAGCGGTGAATACACGGGGTTTGCGGGAAATCATTGAAAATGCCTGCTCTGGTGAAGCAACGCTGGTAGCTTTGCAAGAAATCAAAGCCGCGTCGCTTTCCTTTTTCCGCAACGATGCTGAGGCTACAGAAATTGTGTCTCAGTACATGGATGTTTTGTTAACAGAATTCAAAGCAGCCACACCTTCAAATAAACTCCGCCAACGTCCCTCTAGCGACCAGCAAGGGTTGGAACTGCCGCAAATTTACTTTAATGCGTCAGAACGGCGTCCCAAGTTTGTGATGAAACCTGGGTTGTCAAGTAGCGAAAAAAATGAGGTTGTCAAAGCGGCTTATCGGCAAATCTTTGAGCGTGATATTACCCGTGCTTATAGCTTGTCAATATCTGACCTAGAATCTAAGGTGAAAAATGGCGACATTTCCATGAAGGAATTTGTTCGTCGTCTAGCTAAATCTCCCCTTTACCAAAAACAGTTTTATCAGCCTTTTATTAACAGCCGAGTCATCGAACTAGCTTTCCGTCACATTCTGGGACGGGGCCCAAGTAGCCGCGAAGAAGTACAAAAATACTTCTCAATTGTTTCTAACGGTGGTCTGCCAGCCTTAGTAGATGCCTTAGTAGATTCTGCTGAATACGGCGACTATTTTGGCGAAGAAACAGTACCCTACCTGCGGGGACTGGGACAAGAAGCACAAGAATGTCGCAACTGGGGGCCGCAGCAAGACCTGTTTAACTACAGTGCTCCTTTCCGCAAGATACCTCAGTTTATTACGACATTTGCGGCTTACGAACAGCCACTACCAGACCAACATCCTTACGGTTCTGGTAATGACCCCTTGGAAATTCAATTTGGGGCGATTTTCCCCAAAGAAACTCGCAACCCCAGCACCCGTCCGGCTCCTTTTGGCAAGGATACCAAACGCATCCTGATTCACCAAGGGGCAGGGATTAATAACCAAAATAGTAATCCGAAAGCGCGGGGTGAAACTCCTGGTACTCTTGGGGCCAAGGTGTTTAAGTTAGACCAACTGCCTGGTACTAGAGGTAAAAAGGCTGCCAAAAATTCTAGCATTAGATTCTCCGAAAGCTCCACGCAGGCAGTGATCAAAGCTGCTTACCTGCAAGTTTTCGGTCGTGATCTTTACGAAGGTCAGCGCTCGAAGGTATTGGAAATCAAGCTAGAAAACGGCGACATCTCTGTACGAGAGTTTATCCGTGCTTTGGCTAAGTCGGATGTATTCCGCAATCTGTACTGGTCATCGCTATATGTTTGTAAAGCGATCGAGTATATTCACCGCCGCTTGTTGGGTCGTCCTACATATGGTCGTCAAGAAATCAACAAGTACTTTGATATCGCTTCTAAACAGGGTTTTTACGCTGTCGTTGATGCCATTATTAACAGCGTAGAATACAGCGAAGCATTTGGTGAAGATACAATTCCTTACGAACGGTATCTGACTCCTGGTGGTGTATCAGGGCGGCAATTGCGCGTTGGTAGTATTCGTGACGATGTTGCGGCGAAAGTTCAGAAGGAAGAAACGCCGGGCTTTGTAACATTGGGTACAGTCACAGAAAATCGGTCAGAACCAGATATTCAGTTCCGCATTAATCAAGGTGTCAGCAAGCAACGCGAACAAACCAAAATCTTCAAACTGGTGGCGAATAACAGTGACAAAGTTGCTGTAAAAACTTTGATTAGTGCTGCGTATCGTCAAATTTTTGAGCGGGATATTGCACCCTACATCGCCAAAAACGAATTTACAAAATGGGAAAGCAAGCTGGGTAATGGCGAAATTAGTGTGAAGGAATTTATTGAAGGTTTGGGTTACTCTAACCTTTACCTGAAAGAATTCTACACACCCTACCCCAACACGAAAGTGATTGAGTTAGGAACCAAACACTTCTTGGGACGTGCGCCACTAGACCAAGCAGAAATCCGCAAGTATAACCAGATTTTGGCTACTCAAGGTATTCGTGCCTTTATTGCTGCTTTGGTAAATAGTGTGGAATATAACCAGGTATTTGGTGAAGATACAGTACCTTACCGTCGCTTCCCGACCCTACCTGCGGCAAACTTCCCGAATACGGAGAAGCTGTATAACCAGCTTACCAAGCAAAACGATGACGTGGTTGTGCCGAGCTTTAAGCCAGTGCAAACCCGCGTCGGGGCTGGCGATACGCCGCTTTTGACACAGGCAATCGCAGATATAGCAGTGCAAACAAATGGTAAGCCCTCATTTGCTGAACTGGGTCGTTCCTACAACGATGGTAGCGGACAAACCGTAGAAGAGGGTGTGCGTAAATATGCACGCATTTACCGTCTAACTGAAACCACCAACCAAGCCGAAAAACAACAGGCAATCAACGCCATTTACCGTCAAGTGTTGGATGTATTTAGCGGTGAAGTGCCTGATAATTTCCGCCGTACTGACCTAGAGGGCAAACTCCAGAATGGGGAAATTTCCGTCCGCGAGTTTGTGCGTGAACTAGCCAGTTCCGAAATCTATCGCCAGCGCTTCTTATCACCTTATCCTCATGCCAAGGTCATTGAGTTACTCTTCCGTCACCTGTTGGGGCGTACAGCCGCAGATCAGGAAGAAATTCGCCAGTATAACAAGCTGCTAGCTGATAGTGGTTTGTCGGCTGCTGTAGAAGCAATAGTCGAAAGCCCAGAATATTGCCGCTACTTCGGTGAAGATGTTGTGCCCTACAACCGCTTCCCATCCAGCAGGTAAATATCTCGGTAGTGTACAAGTGGCTGAATAGGGAATAGGGAGTAGGGAATAGGGAATAAATTATTTCCAGTCCCCAATCCCTAGTCCCCAGCCCCCTGTAACCCTTCCCCTGTCCCCTTCGTAACCTTTCGTAATACCGCTCTCAGATTGCTGCTAAAACAGGAAATTCTGAAAAGCAATATTACAAAGTATTAAGAGCAGTCATAAATGCTCAACAGAATGCCGGAAAATGTTTTGCGGAAGGGAATTGAGTTTAAAAGCTTGTGTACTTATGTTGACTCAAGCAAACTCGTAATTTATTAGCCGTAGCAGTTGTAAAACTGTTGTGTTTAAAAGAACGAGAAAATAGACTCAGTAAACCAAACTCAAAGTCGCGCCAGTTTAATCAAATCCTGGTTTCATTCGTATTGGAGGAATCCATTAATGAGTATCGTCACGAAAGCTATCGTGAATGCTGATGCAGAAGCCCGCTATCTCAGCCCTGGTGAGTTAGATCGGATCAAATCCTTCGTTGCAAGTGGTGAGCGCCGTGTGCGGATTGCTCAAATTCTGTCAGAAAATCGCGAACGCCTTGTTAAGCAAGCTGGCGATCAACTGTTCCAAAAGCGTCCTGATGTTGTATCTCCTGGTGGAAACGCTTACGGTCAAGAATTGACTGCTACTTGTCTGCGTGACCTAGATTACTACCTCCGCCTCGTTACCTACGGTATCGTTGCTGGTGATGTTACCCCCATCGAAGAAATCGGTGTTATCGGTGCCCGTGAACTGTACAAGTCCTTGGGAACTCCTATCGATGGTGTCGCTGAAGGTATCCGTGGGCTGAAGAATGTAGCTGGTACATTGCTGTCTGGTGATGATGCTAGTGAAGCTGGTAGCTACTTCGACTACCTAGTTGGCGCTCTTCTAGGATAGGGTAAAGCTGTTTACCTACTGAAACAGAAGTATTGCAATACGGTTGGAAATAAGGAATTAACAACATGGCTCAAGACGCAATTACCGCTGTCATTAACTCCGCAGACGTTCAAGGTAAATACCTAGACTCTTCTGCTTTAGAGAAGCTAAAAGGCTACTTCTCTACTGGCGAACTACGGGTACGTGCTGCTAGCACCATTAGTGCTAACGCTGCTGCGATCGTCAAAGAAGCTGTAGCAAAATCTTTGCTGTACTCTGACATCACCCGTCCCGGCGGCAACATGTATACCACTCGCCGCTATGCTGCTTGCATCCGTGATTTGGACTACTACCTCCGCTATGCCACCTATGCTATGTTAGCTGGCGATCCTTCCATTTTGGATGAGCGTGTATTAAATGGCTTGAAGGAAACCTACAACTCTTTAGGAGTTCCCGTTGGTGCTACCGTGCAAGCTATTCAAGCAATCAAGGAAGTAACCGCTAGCTTGGTTGGTTCTGATGCTGGTAAGGAAATGGGTGTTTACTTAGACTATATCTCCTCTGGCTTAAGCTAAGAACTAGTTTGCGCTTAAGAATTTAGGTGCGGCTTTATTAAGGTCTGGAAATCAGCCGTGAGTGCTAGAACGTTATATTGCTTATCTTGGTAAATTATCAGTGATGAGTGTTGGTGGTCTAGTATTGATGTTTGATTTCCAGCCTTTGAATGATTAAAAGATTTGCACTCAAAATTTTGAGATAAAAAAGTTTTCACAAAATATACAGGAGATTTTCAAAATATGTCCCGTTTGTTTAAAATTACTGCTCTAGTTCCCAGCCAAACCCGAATTCGTACCCAACGCGAACTGCAAAATACTTACTTCACTAAGCTAGTTCCTTATGAGAACTGGTTCCGGGAACAGCAACGTATTCAAAAAGCAGGCGGCAAAATCATCAAAGTGGAATTGGCAACTGGTAAGCAAGGTGCTAATACAGGCTTGTCTTAATTTTGTAAATAGAATATTATTTTAGGGAATTGATAAGAGGTCGAGAAAGACCTCTTTTTTATGGTTAGGATTTTTGCAAATCAAGAATCAAACATATTTAAAAGGCGATACCCGCGAGTATATAGCGGAACTGGAGCGCCAGAATTCTGTTTTTTTCTCGCCTGCTCAACAGCTTCATCAAATACAATTAGCGTTTCTTTTCCAACCTTCAGCCAGTCTTCATAGGGCACGCTCATATCAATACTGCTCGGTTAAGCATTTTCAACTCGGCATTGGGTTTGGGGAAAAGGTTAAAGGGTAAAGGTTAAAGGTTAAAGGTTTTTTCTTTCCCCTTCCCCCCGCCCCTTATCCCCAGAGGGGGCCCCACCTTCCCCTTTTCCCCTTAACCGACAAGTATTGACGCTCATATCTTCTTCAACACCACCAATACTAGGTGCTACCATTGCTTGATAAGCTTCATTGAATTTTCTGCGGAACCGGAAATCTACCGAAATTCTTAGACCTTCAGTTTTTCTTCTCACCGTTTGATGCAATCCACGGGCATCATTAAAGTACATTGTGCCGTGTTGTAGTTGTGCTTCTGTATAGGAGACAACCATTGGAATATCCCGACCTTCATCGAAGTCTGACATCACCTGCATAGCTTGTAGTTCAATTTCGCGGGGCATTTTACCCGCTTCGATGGTTATATTATCGATATCGCTAAATAGGGGCAGAACCACTACAGTTGCATCAGCTGCAACACCCGCCCAGACATCGCTATGGCACTTTGAGCTAGCGAAGGGCAAACCCAACTTCTTGGCGTCAGTCTTGCCATAAACCATACGGAGATTTACTGGTAAATCCACTGCATCAATCAGGTCATTTGCTCCTAGTTGGTAGAAAGCCTCTGCGACGCTTTTTTGAAAAAGGTTAAATGCGAGAGTGTGTTCTCTCTTTGTCTTGTGCCTACGGAATTTCTCTCGCCTTGATGAAGCAGAGAAGAAAAGAGTTGATATTCACCAGGTACTGGATAGTACTTTGCTGATTTTACAGAGTCGCTTCAAAGATAGTATTGATCGTCCTGGAATCAAAGTAGTGAAAAATTATGGAGATTTACCTTTAGTAGATTGCTACCCTGGTCAACTCAATCAAGTATTCATGAATATTATCAGTAATGCAATCGATGCGCTCGATAACTATGATAGTAAACGCGCGATCGCAGAAATTCATGCTAATCCTAATAAAATTACAATTACTACGGTCAAAATTGCAACTCGCATATCCCCGACAACTTTTACGAAGTCGGGGATTTACGGGTTTGATTCAGTAGCCCTATGTCCCAGTGATAAATTCTCAATATTTAATTGAGTATAAAATAGTACTTTTTTGTAGGTAGCGATGCTTTTTGTACGAGAGGCTTTGCCAACAGCAGGTATAGCTAACGCAATTTGTCATAAATATTGACTAGTGGCGTATTTAAGTTGACAACTCTAAGATTTATGGTTGTAAAGCTTACTTATAAGTTATAAGTTATGATTTATGAGTTTTATTTCTAACTCCTAATTCCTAACTTTTTACCTGTACTGCTCGTGAATCTACGCCGCCTAATTCCAATTTTTGATAGTTCAGTCTCCAACTGGGCATTAGAAGCACGGTTGTTGCGCTGGTTAACTTTGATTTGGCTGTTCGCAGGCTTGATCATGCTATTTTCAGCATCATATCCTGTCGCTGATGCCCGTCAGAATGATGGGTTGTACTACTTTAAGCGTCAACTGCTTTGGGTCTTAGTTTCCTTAATCGGATTCAATATTATTGTTAATTCGCCGTTACAGAAAATTTTGGGACTATCCCATTGGTTTTTGTTGCTGTTTTTGGGGTTAATTTTTGTCACACTGATCCCAGGATTGGGAAGAAAAGCTTTTGATGCAGCGCGTTGGATTGCGATCGGGCCAATTCCGATTCAACCTTCAGAACTAATTAAACCCTTTTTGGTGCTGCAAAGTGCGCGGCTTTTTGGTCAGTGGGAACGAATCAGTTGGCGGGTTCGCTTAACTTGGTTGGGTATTTTTGGTCTGGTACTTTTAGGAATTCTTGCCCAACCTAACTTAAGTACAACAGCACTTTGTGGTATGACTATTTGGCTAATTGCTTTAGCTGCTGGCTTACCTTATAAGTATCTGGGAGGAACAGCAATTGGTGGAGTGATGTTGGCAGTACTCAGTATTAGCATTAAAGAGTACCAGCGTAAGCGGGTGATGTCATTCCTTAATCCGTGGGCAGACGCTACAGGAGATGGCTACCAGTTGGTGCAAAGTCTACTAGCTGTGGGTTCTGGGAAAACTTGGGGAGCTGGATATGGGCTTTCTCAACAAAAGCTGTTTTATCTACCAATTCAAGATACCGATTTTATTTTTGCGGTGTTCGCTGAAGAGTTTGGCTTTGTTGGCAGTATAGTGTTGTTGCTGCTTTTAGCTACATTCGCTACTCTCGGATTAGTTGTAGCACTGAAGGCTAAAAATATAGTACATCGATTAGTAGCGATCGGTGTGACAACTGTGATGGTAGGACAATCATTGCTCCACATCGGTGTTGCTACAGGTTCTCTACCGACTACGGGCTTACCTTTGCCCATGTTTAGTTATGGTGGTAATTCCATGATTGCCAGCTTAATAGCTGCTGGGTTGCTGATTCGGGTAGCACGCGAGAGTAGCGAAGCTGAGGTAGTACCGTTGCGAAAACCTCTGCTTGAAAATGGGCGCAGACGCCGAGCTTTTCATAAAAATAGAAATTGAGCTAGCAAAAGCCACGACAGACAAAGTTTTACGCTCTTTGCAGGAATTGAATAGATTATGAAAGATTTAAAACAAACAATAATCAGTTACTCCAGCACAGACCTAGAACAGCGCAAACATTGGTATTCTCCAGCCGCGCAAGCTTACAATCAGGCAAGACCACGCTATCCTCAAGATTTAATTCAGCAAGTTGTAGAACTTACTCAACTCTCCACTGACTCAAAAATTCTGGAAGTGGGATGTGGCCCTGGAACTGCAACAGTAGCGATCGCTCAATTGGGTTGCTCTATAATCTGCTTAGAACCCAATCCAGATTTTTTCCAGTTAGCTCAACAGAATTGTCAACCGTATTCCAATGTAGAGATTGAGAACACATCCTTTGAAGAGTGGGAACTCAAGCCACTTGAATTTAATGCTGTTTTAGCAGCGAGTTCTTTTCATTGGATATCACCAGAAGTTGGATATCCAAAAGCTGCAAATGCCCTAAAAGAGAATGGCTACCTAATTTTATTATGGAATAAGGAACTTCAACCCAGCTACGAAGTGTACCAAAGTTTGTCGCAAGTCTATCAACTACATACTCCATCTCTTGACCGATATGAAAACCAAGAAACTCAAGAATATATCTTGAGACAATTAGGAAATATGGCCATTGATTCGGGAAAATTCAAAGGCTTGATCTCAGGACAAGTTATCTCAGAAGTAACCTACACTGTCGATGAATATTTAACACTTTTGAACACTTATTCGCCATATCTAAAATTAGCTCCAGAAAATAAAGAGTTTTTATTTTTGGGATTGAGGCGTTGTATAGAAGATGATTTTGGCGGTAGTCTGCAACTTTCATATATCTCTGCTTTTCACATCACCCAAAAAGTTACCTCTGAGGTAAGGGAGTTTTAAATGGGCTACTGTTGGATGGAAGACTAGGTGCAAGTGGGTTAATGCTAGGTATAGGAATAGGCTCTACTTTTTTAAGGACTGTGATTGCAAATCCTCTTTGCTGCGATTGTTGCTTACCAGATATATCATTAACTTGCAATGCGATTTGAGGTGGAAAGGCTTGATTGACTGGAAGCTTCATTGAGCCGACTGCTGGAATATCATTGCCGTATGGTAGAAGTTTAACCTGAATGTTTTCTCCTTCTACTCTCCAACTCAGAGTAGCAGATGTCCCTTCGTTCAGAACCAAATTTGGTTGCTCACTACCGTTGATTTTGAAAGAGACAATCTTAAATGGTTTTGGTAATATTTGAATTTTTGATTCAGCTTTTCTAGAACTAATTTTGTCGCTTCCATTGTTGGGAAAAGCTTTGATTTCAAAAGCGAAGTTTCCCACTTTATTTGCTGCTAAAGGAACATTTTTACATCGCAGTTGTTGATTTTCTTGAGTACATAGCTTTTTAAATTTAGGGTCTGTAATATTGCCTTGATTAAATTTATAAGTAACTGGCTCACTATAGGATGTTCCATCATCTGCATTACCAATAACCTGAAGTTGTGACAGCAATAATGGACGTGCAATTGTCCAACTAAAAAGAATATTTTCACCTTTTGTATACTGTGGCTTATCTAACTGAAAACCAACTACTGATGCAATTTGTTTTTCAGTAATTTCTACCTGCGTAGTTTGCGTTGCTACTTGGTTATTTCGAGAAAATATTTGTATCCCATTACGATAAAAAGCTTGTAATTCAAAAGTGTAATTACCTTTTGTTTTTACTCCAGTTTTTACGTTGCTACAAATTAACTGTTGTTTATCTTGTACCTGACAAGGAGGGATTTCATTAGCACTTCCTTTATCCAGTGTTTCAGGAATGCCATTGCTAAAATCATAAGTAATAGGCTGAATAGGTTGGGAACCTTTAGCTGTTAGAACTAACTTTTGTAACTGTTTATAGTGGTAAATTTCCCAGTTTAAAGCGACCTCATCACCTTCAGTGATTTTAGAGTCATTTGCACTAAAATTTTCTAATCTCAAAGGAGCGGGATTTAAAATTCTCCAAATGATAAATCCTATCCCTCCCAATAACCCCAAAGCTATCAAAATTAACAAAATAAATTGCCACCAAGGACGGGGTTTCCATACCAAAGTTCCTTGAGGTAATGTATTAGGTAAAGGTAAATCTTGTTGGTCTTTGATATCGAGTTGAAAGTTGATTACTAACCCTGCACCAAACCACGGCTGTCGCCACCAAGGTTTGGGTTTGACCGTCAAATTCGTCACAACACTTCTATTAGGTAATAATCTTACTTCAGTAGGATCAAATTTATAAGTATATAGTTCTTCTTCGTCTCGACTTTTTAAGTTTAATATCAGTTCGCGGACAATATTGCCCCGGTTCGCTAGTGATAATTCGTATTTGCCAAGACTACGGCTAACTTGTCCCAAGATGGTATTAAGTTCTATATCTAGGCGATAATTTGTCGGAATTTGGACATACACCAAATCCAGCAGTACTAAGTCTGGAGAGTTTTCCGAATACAAGCGGATTGTCGGAGAATAACTTCCTGCCAGAGTATCCCCAGGTGGGTGAAATTTCAATAATATTTGACCTTGAGTACCAGGGTTGAGTTCTAGTGCAGTCACTTCAGACACTAACCCTGGCCCCTCAAATCCAGTTGCGGGATAATTAATTGTAAACCAGTCATCGTCTAAATCTGGGCAACTCAAGCGGAACCTATCTACAAGATAAGAGCGATTGTCTACTATTACCTCTACTTGCAGAGGCTCACTAGAATTGAAAATTAATGGTTTGTTGGGGTTGGTGTTAGGTCTAAGGGAAAATGTCGGGTCGTTCACCCGAATTGCAGTCTGTTCTTTTAGCAGAACCTTAATTTGATTTGGGTAGGTTATGGGAGTGTCTTGGGGATAATGTAGAGGGGAATCTACGACTAGTGTATAGTCATAGGTTCCGGGGAGAGCATTTGCGGCAATTGGAAACTCAAATTTTACTTCATCACTATTTTGTCCTGGAGCTAATGCTAAACTTTCTCTAGGAGAACTAGACCAAGCGGTTAAATTTTGAAATACTTCGTCAAAAACAAAATATAAGTCAATAACCGCACTTTGATCTCCCTGATTGATCACAACAATATAGAGTTCAATGGTATCTCCTGGCATCCCAAATTGAATTCCAGGTGGGTTGATAATAACTTGCAGTGGATTGAATTTAGCTTGCATGTCATTGATTCCCTTATTTGATGCGGTGTAATTTGACCTGAAAATCTTCACCACCACTCACAATCATGGTTCCTTGATTGGTTTTCAAGTCGATACTATTGATTTTTTTAGAGCTTTGGTAAATTGTTTTACCTTCTGCTGCTTTTGCTTTGTCGAGTTTATGTTCGGGGGTTAAGTCCCAAACCACTACTCGTCCATCATCGCCACCACTTACTAAGAGACTACCATCATCACTAAATGCCAGACTACGCACAGATGTTTTTGATGCTGACCATCGGTCTAAGGGCGTACAATTGAGTTGATTTACTTTTTCGAGGGGATTTGAATTTTTGATAGTTTGGCACTGATTCAAATTCCAAATCGTAATGAAGCCCGCAGAATCAGAAGTTGCCAGGATTTTTCCTGTTGAGTCAGGAACAAAAGCCAATCCCCAAATATAGTCTTCACGCCCAACTAATGGGTCTAGTTTTTCTAGATTTTGCACTGATAAACCTGGAAATTGTTTATCAGATTGATTTGGATTCCACTGCCACAAGATGAAACGCTTAAAGTTTCCGCCAATTACTAGAGTTTTTGCATCTGGACTGAGATTTAATGCCCGGACTTGAAAACCTGATAGTTTCAATGTACTTTGTACGTCAATAACTTGCGGTTCTGGGAGAAAATCGCTGTTAGGCGCTGATCTTGACCATAGTCTCACTTTACCACTGCCATAGCCACTAAATAAGTTAAGTGAGTTTGAGGTAAACGCTAGGTCAAAAACGCGATCGCCTTTTGCTTTAGGATCTTTAAGGTCTTGAAGTTCGCTGATTTTTGCACCTGATGGTACATCTCTGAGTTCAATCACACCATTATCTAGACCAACAGCAACACGATTATTTTGTAATGGCATGAAGCGTAAGACTTCTACAGCATCATCGGTAATCGCCATCAAACCCTTGGGCTGTTGCGGTTGATCACAAGCAAGGGGCTGCCCAGCGTATGTTACTGTATCATCAGGGTCTAACCTATCAGCACCAATTCTCCAAAGCCTTAAGGTGCAATCATCTGAGCCACTGACGACAGATAAACCAATGCCACTAAAACGTACTGAGTTTACAGAACGAGTATGCATTACATTTCTTGGTTGCAATATTAATGCGAGGAGTGCGGCTAAAAGTGCGATCGCAGCCAATTGTAGCCATAAAGGTATAATTGGCAGAGTCTTCACTTCTAATGTCTGCGTGGCTGGGTCTGTACTCCCTAAACGTTGGTCGGATAATTCAGATTTGGCTTCTAATAATAGAGTTTTGCCGATTCCTACCCAAGGACGTTTTGTTTTTACATCGAGGATGACTTTACTTGTCTCTCCTAGATGGGGATTGGCGGTTTCAGGAAGCTTTTTAAAAGTACATTTTCGCCAGTCTCTACCCTGCATTTGTACATTAATTTGCTGGTTAAGGTTGCTAGCATTTTTAAATAGTAATTCAAAGGAAGCTGTATCAGATTTCCAGTCAGGCAACCATGCCGATTTACTCGGAATTTTCAGGTGTTTTTGGGTGGTGGTAAAGTCTATAAAACCCACAGGTAAAACTTCAATGTTGCCTTCAGCATTAGTTGGATAACCATTATTGCTAACAGCTTCAATAGTAAAAGGGTAATTTTGACTGGGCGCTTGGACTACAGAAGGAGGTTGGCATTGGAATGTAGCTTCTGCTAGACCACCTGGATCTAAGGATAATCGGCGTTCTGCACTGCCTACTAGCCAAGATGGATTAACGCCTGTAAAACGTAGTACCACATCTGTCGGTTGTTGCCCCAAATTCCGCACCCGCACTGGTATATCTACAGAATTGCGGGGATAAACTTGGAACTCTCGCACAGGCAATTCTACACTTAAATGTGTTGGTCTGTTGTCTCGCTCAATTTTCAGGCGTAGCACAAGTCTGCACTGTTGTGCTAATTGCGGTGAAAAAATATTGACCATCAGGTTGACAGTGCCAACAAATCCCGGAATGGGTGTATTGAATACAAAAACTTGGAAGATGGTACTACTACCGGGTGGCTTGGCTGCTGCTACCTCTGGTTCGAGTCTATACCAGCGATATCCTGTATTTCGGGTTTCTCCTGCCGCAGTAATTTCTATCTGAAAATTGACAAAGCGATCGCTGTCATTATTGACACTTACCTCAAATGATACAGGAGTATCACCTGGACGAAAGGTTAAGTTCTGGGTAGAAAGGCTGGCATTTATAACACTTTTTTCCATACTATTACTTATAATATTTTTCTATATTCTGTATGATTGGTACTATTAAAAAATTAATGTCTGCGAAAATGTGATAAGAATTCTTTTGGTTTGATTATTAAAATGTATATATAGGGCAATACGGTTCGTTAAGCATTTTTCTCTTTCCCTGCTTTCCCTACCTATCTCAATAAAGAATTTAGAGAGGTAGCAGTGCTACCTCTCTACAAGAGTTCTGGATAATACATAACCCGCATTTCTCACAAGCTTGAGGGGCGGAGGGGCAGAGGGGCAGAGGGGCGAAGGGGCAAGAGGGGCAAAGGGGAAAGAACAAAGCACATTGAACTCTCCTCTGCTCCCCTGCTCCCCTGCTCCCCTGCTCAAGCGCAGGCTTATTCAAGATATGGTGAGAAATCCGGGATAACACCTCTTCCAAAAGTTCCCTAACACCCCACCCCCAGCTCCTCCTCGCGTGCGGGGAGGGGGGACTTTGAGGTAAGTCAAAAGCGGGATAGGGTTCTTTTTTTGATTTATGCAGGAAGTCTCATATTTAATTTTTGAAGGATATGACCTCTCAGCAACACCTTAACTCAGACTAAAATCGCTGCCCAATTCCTAAATGCACCTTGCTTTCTCCTTGGTCATTAATACCATAGTCAGCCCGAATTAAGCCTAGTGGCGAATTTAATCGGACTCCCGCCCCATAACCAAAACCATAGCCTGGTTTGCCTCGTACACCGGCCGGATCTCCTAATACAGTATCACCAGAGCCTAAGTCTGAGGCGAAGTCGGCAAATAATACACCGCCGACGATTGGTAAGACTGGGAAACGATATTCTGCGGAAGCTAACACATAACTGCGCCCACTTCCTACATCTCCAGAATCGTAACCGCGCACTGAGTTGGAACCACCCAAATTAAAGCTTTCGTAAGGCGGTAAATTCCCAATGACAGTACCAGCTTGCAAATTCACTGCAAATACCTGTGGTTGTTTGGTATTAAATAACTGCACTGGTAAATATTGGCTGTAATTGGCTTTCAGGCGATTCAGGGAAATATTACCTTGACCGATGGGCACAGATTGTTCTGTACTCAAACTCAAAACGGAACCTTGAGTTGGATTGAGGGGATTATCTCGTTGGTCTTTGGTGGCGGTGAAGGAGACGGTAGTTAGGTCATCAATACCAGTTCCACTCGCAGAGAGGGGATTGCCCTGAACGTCGGTAGGAGTAATATTACCTTGGCGATCGCGAATACTGGTTCGGGTATAGTTTAATCCTAATGAGGTATTCCAGTCATCAATTGGTCGCTGTAAACTTACACTGCCACCAATTTGACCTTCCCGTACTGTGTCACCGTTGGCTAGCTTGATATTATCGTCAAAGGTTTCTGAAAGTTCCCGACGACGAAAACCATTTACAGTGTAGCCCAAGCGATCGGGGTTAGTTGTCCGATAAGGACTGATTAATTTGCTATCAAACTGCAAGTCTCGGCTACTTACACCAACATTCAGAGCTAAAATATCATTAACACCGCCGACATTTTGATCTTGATAGCTGATTGTACCTACCAAACCCTGATCGGCATTGTAACTACCACCCAAGTTAACACCACGCGCCCCAGTTTCTTTGAGTTGGTAGACTAAATCAAGTTTTGTTGCATCTCCTTCTAAGGCAACATTCACAGTCTCAAATAAACCAGTCCGATATAGCTGTTGTATGTCTTGTTTAACGACATTTTCTTGGAAGATTTGACCAGGTTTTAACTTGAGTTGCTGTTGTAAAAAATCTGGTTTGGTACGTCCTCCAACGGGATTACCTTTGCTATCAACGGTTTTACCTTCATCGTTGACAAAGCGAAATTTGATGTCACTCACCAAACCTTCAGCAACATTTACAGTAAGGATGCCTTGAGGATTGGGTTTAATTGATAGCACCCGCGCCAAGTTATAACCATTGTCGGCGTACCATTTGTTAATTTGTGCTACTGCTTGCTGGAGTCCACTGGGACTGATGGTGGTTCCAATTTGAGATTGCAAGCGTTGTTGAGCTATTTGATAAGTAAGAACTTTAGCACCAGATAATTGCAGTGATCGCACAATCACCGGCTGCACTTGATAAACTACATTCAATCCAGTCTGTGTGCTAAAGCTATTTACACTGACATTTCTAAATAAACCTGTATCCAAAATTGCAGCAACATCTTTTTGTAGCTGGCTTTGACTGGTTTCTCCACCCGCCTGAGTTTTAATTACTTGGCGAATGATTTGCTGCAATTCTTGATTGGCTCCCACTACCTGTACATCTGTAGCTGTGACTACTAAATCGCTTTCAGTATTAGGAGTTTTGGGAGATGGTGAGAGGATGGAAGTAGAGGGAGCAGGGGAAGCAGGGGAAATAGGGAGGATGACTTGGGAAATTAACTCTTTTGCTGGCTTTAAGACTACTGTGGAATTTTTGTTTGCACCTGTTTGTACGGCGGTGGGATTCTGAGAAAATTGTTGTGCAACTATAGTTTCTGGGGAAGCAATTGTCTCTACCCGTGCGGGAGTATCTTCAATTATTGGCACCACCAAGTTACCAGCTTTTGCAATTGGAGTAACGCTTTTAGCAGGTGCAGCCGTTGCTTGCTGAGTTATATTGGCAGCAGTTAAGGTAGCTAAAGTAAAAATTGCACTAGCAGAAACTCGCATAATATTTAACCTAATTAACTGGGAGTTATATCAATTTTGGATTTTAGACTTCGACTTCGCTCAGTCGAACGATTTTTGATTAAAAGTGATGACCAAAAGGCTGTTCGGTAGAATTTCAAACAATAATACCTATCCAAAATTGGTGTTAGTTGTAGGGAAGTAAAGAAATAGGGATAATACTAACTTCCAGCTTCTTCGCCGATTTTCCTATTTATACCTCTTACCCAAATAGACAGTTAATTTTGAGCTTTTGTTTCTTATGAATAAAATATCTCGCTTATCTCAAGCCTCTAACTCCCAATCTGCAACTTCTCCTTTACGGTTACTTGTATTAAGTAATGGTCATGGAGAAGATATGATTGCAGTTCGGATTTTGCATGAACTCCAACGACAATCAAACCCACCAGAAATCTTTGCTTTACCTCTGGTGGGTGAAGGACGTGCTTATGAACAGTTGGATATCCCCTTTATAGGTTCAGTTCTGAATATGCCTTCTGGCGGCTTTATTTATATGGATGGCCGCCAATTAGCACGGGATGTACGCGGTGGTTTATTGAAACTTACCCTCAGCCAAATTAAAGCTATCCGCCGTTGGGTGAGTTCTCAAAAAAAATTAGGTCATAGAAGAGCAATTTTAGCCGTGGGAGATATTGTGCCGTTGTTGTTTGCAACTTTTAGTGGCGCTAATTATGCTTTTGTAGGTACGGCAAAATCTGAATATTATGTGCGCGATGAAGCTGGATTATTACCACGTAAATCCAAAGATGCACGTTGGGAAAACTTTTCCGGTTCAGTTTACCATCCTTGGGAACGTTGGTTAATGAGCCGTCGCCGTTGTAAGGCAGTATTTCCTAGAGATGCGCTGACAACGGAAATATTAAAACAATGGCCAATTCCAGCTTTTAATTTGGGTAATCCGATGATGGATGGTCTGCAACCGACCTTTTCACGCCAACAATTTTATAGTCAGGATAGCGAACAACAAGAGATTGTTCGGCCTTTTGTAGTGACTCTTCTTCCTGGTTCCCGTCCGCCAGAGGCATATAACAACTGGGAAACAATTATGATTGCCGTATCTGCATTGATGGCAAGTTTTCAGGAGCGAAATTCGGTGTTTTACACTTCTGGCACAGTGATATTTTTAGGTGCGATCGCTCCAGGTTTAGACTTTAATATTTTATCCCAAAGTGTGCAATCTCAAGGCTGGCGCACTGAATCAGCATCTCCTATCAAAATTGCTGATCCAAATGTCTTGACATTTAAGCAAAGAAATGCATATCTACTGTTAACACAATATGCTTATAATGATTGCTTGCATTTGGGAGATTTTGCGATCGCAATGGCAGGTACAGCCACAGAACAGTTTATTGGTTTGGGCAAACCTGCGATCGCGATTCCCGGTAATGGGCCGCAATATAACCTTACCTTTGCTGAAGCTCAAAGTCGTCTTTTAGGCTCATCTTTGATTTTAGTCGAGCAGCCAACAGAAGTAGCGAAGGTTGTACAGTCCCTATTCAAAGATCCTGATATTTTGCAAATTATTGCCGAAAACGGTTTCCGACGCATGGGTAAACCAGGAGCCGCACAACGCATTGCGGAATGTTTACAGGAACGATTTTAAATGGGTATTGGGCATAGGGAATTAGTCAATAATTAATAGTTCACCTTCCCCTACTCCCCCTGCTCCCCCTGCTCCCCCTACTTCCCCTGCTTCCCCTACCCCTCACGCCACCAACCCAGAACGTAAAGCCCTCACAGCAGCTTGGGTACGATCATCAGCACATAGTTTATTTAGAATATTGCGAACATGAGTTTTTACAGTACCAACTGTAATGTAAAGTTTCTCGGCAATTTGCCCATTGCTACATCCAGCTACAATCAACTCTAAGATTTCCAATTCCCGTTGAGTTAGGGGATATGTTTCTAAAACTTGCTCGTATTCTGAAGCTAGCGCTTCAATTTTTACAGTTTTCGGCTTGTCAGAACCTTGGCTTTCTCCAGGAATACCTTGGCGCATCTTCCGCAATACCACGTTGGCAATTGCCGGATCAATCCAAGAGTTACCGCCGTGAGTTGCTTGGATCGCTTCAGTTAATTTACTGATGCTAGTTTCTTTCATATAATAAGAATCAGCGCCAGCCGCGAAGGCTGCAAGTACAGCATCCTCTGTATGATCCATTGTCAAGATGAGAATCTTCGTACTTGATTGCCCATTTTCAGCTTGGTAGCGTTTGAATTTACGAGTAAGTTCGATGCCATCCATGTCAGGCAAGCCGATATCCACAACTGCAACATCTGGCTTTGCAGTTTCTAAAAGTTTTAATCCTTGGGTAGCATTTGCCGCTTCGCCAATTACTTTCAATGCACTATGAGACTGTAATGCTGCTCGTAGCCCCATTCGCGTTAAGTCATGATCTTCAATTAAAATAATACTAATTTCATTCATCGCTACACTCACTCTTGCGCTGCTTGCATCTTTCAAAGTACTACCTTTATCTAACTACTATTATCTAACTACTATCTGACTATTATCTCTTATTTTCCCAAACTAAAGATAGATGATTTTTCTACCAGCCTGCATCCACCGATAGAAATAAGAAGTACGCGATTTTTTTCTAATTCGATAGAGGACAAATCTAGCTGGAGATATATGGATACTTATACAAAAAGTATGAAATATTGAGGCGAATGCCAAGTTGCTGTTCCTTGCTTACAATTCAGCTTTGAATTACCATATTCCATCGGTTAATTAGTATTATTTTGGATAAAACTTTAAAAAAGCTTACAAAAATGAAAAAATAACAACAGTTCAAAGTTGCTTTCCTCTAGCCTTCAACGAGAGTTTCGAGCGATTTTAACCAAACCTTTGGATTCATCCCATTGATAGAGCCAACAGGAATCGTTATCGAAGGTGGGTAATCAGACGGCGTTCAAATTTGCTGGAATCACCAGCAGTAAAGTAATTCGTTGCCCTTTAGAGCGAGCTTGTTCGTCTAAAATTTTCACAGGATATACAAATCTTCTGTGCAAACCTCTCCCTTTTAGGTTTTGAATTTACGGCCAACTTTCGTCAGGAATCTTTCTTAGGGATTAAGTATTGGTAATTTTGCGAACATACAGAAGTGCGATGTAACCAGGGAAATACTAACATTAGGTCTGGCGATCGCTAAGAAAATTATCGAAATTTCAAGAGGTGGGATGACTTCAGCACCAATAAGTATAGATATTACTTTCTTATATACCTTGTCTAATCAATCTAAGGGGTAAAAGTGTTCAAGCTTATGGTACAGGATAATGGTGTACAACTATCACCAATGGCTGACGACGGTGGCTTGTTGACTCATTTACAATTGTTTTAAGCTTAGTAAAGTATTTTATTTTACTTTATACTAGCTTCTGCCTGCTGTCTTCAGTTCAATAGTTTTCAATTTGTTAATTGCTAATTTTTTGAAAGCTATTAGTGACTTGCTAGAAGTTTAATTCCCAAATTCTGGGAAATTAACGAAATTAAGGAGACACAGACTGAACTCAACCAAAGTCAATGTCCAAAATGTTGAGATTCTGGCAAAGCTCAACAAGTATTGAATATTATTATGCAAAATGTCTTAGTCAATCAAGTTACAGATTTTAAATGTGCGAAAATATTATATTCTTTAAGTTGGATAATCTGAAAAGATAAATATTATACATCAACCTATGTTTGGCGGCAAAAATAAAAACCGATGGAAGAGACGCTGAAAATTTTGGTTGTAGACGATGACGAAGTAGACCGGATAGCAATTCGTTCTGCCCTGAATCAATCAGGTTTTCAGATGGAATTGTCTGAAGTAGGCGATGCTAATGATGCGTTTTCTGCTTTAAGCACTACTGCCTATCATTGTGTTTTACTGGACTATCGCTTACCAAATCAAGATGGACTAACCTTGATTCAACAGTTACGTTCTTCGGAAATTAAAGTTCCTTTAGTAGTTCTAACTGGTCAAGGAGATGAACAAATTACTCTCCAATTATTGAAAGCTGGTGCTACAGATTATATCTCTAAGTCTAGAATATCGCCAGAAATTTTGGCGCAGGTTTTGCGAAGTGCGATGCGAATTTATCGGGCAGAAATGCAGGCAGATTTGGTAAAACAGCAGCTTAGAGACACTCATGAACAACTCATTTTTAAAAACCAAGAATTGGAGAAACAACAGCAACAGATCCAAATGCAAAACTTCAAGCTATTGGAGGCATCACGCTTAAAATCCCTTTTTTTGGCCACTATGTCTCACGAACTCAGAACGCCGATGAATGCGATTATTGGTTTTTCGCAAATTTTATTGCGTCCTAAATTCGGTCAACTAACGCATCAGCAAGCAGATATGGTTGAGCGAATCTTGAATAATGGAAAACATTTGCTAATGTTACTCAATGAAGTTCTCGATTTTTCTAAGCTGGAGGGAGGGGGATTAGACTTAAAAGCAGAACAATTTGATATATCAAAGGTAATAAATCTGGCTGTGGGTGAAATACGTTCCCTAGCTGAGGCTAAAAATCTTTCATTGTCAGTACAAACTGATTTGCACAATCCTTTAGTATTTAACGATCCAGTTCGGATCAAACAGATTTTAATTAACCTGCTCTCCAACAGCGTTAAATTCACAGAATCCGGTGAGATTGGGGTTGAGGTTAAAGAACTACCTACAAATCGAGTGGTAATTATTGTTCGAGATACAGGTATTGGTATAGCACCGAAAAATTTTAAACATATTTTTGAAGCATTTCGGCAAGTCGATCAAACTATCACTCGCAAATATCCAGGTACAGGTCTGGGTCTGGCAATTGTAGATTCGCTAGTGCGAATGATGGGTGGTAAAATCTTTCTTGAGAGCAAAGTGGGAGTCGGTTCAATATTTAAAATTGAATTGCCACGTCAAGTTACATTGCCGACTGTAGCAGCCGATGCCTCAGTTTCACAGTTAGGTGATGAAAGTTTTTTTCGCCCTGCTAAAAATCCCCATGAGTCATCTTATCAAGGTAAAAAAGAACCAATAGAATATCATAAATTTAAAAATTACTTCCAAAAAAACTGATAAAAGTTAATCAATCATGTCTGTAGTTGAAAATAATAAAATTTATCGTATCCTCGCAGTTGACGACACTCGAGATAATCTAATTTTAGTTCAAGCAATTTTAGAAAGTGAGGGTTATGAAATTGATTTGGCTTCAGATGGAATAAAGGCTTTGCAGCAAATTGACCGATATCCACCCGATTTGATTTTGTTAGATGTGATGATGCCGGGTATTGATGGTTATGAAGTCACACGTCGAATTCGCAAGAACCCGGCAATTCCTTATATTCCAATTTTGTTGATTACTGCCTTTCACCAATCCAGCGTTGTCGAAGGTTTGGATGCTGGTGCTGACGATTTTATTCGTAAACCATTTGATACTGATGAACTACTGGCGAGAGTGCGATCGCTATTGCGTCTGAAGCAAAGTTTAGACGAACAACAAAAAATGGCCCGCCAACGAGAAGACTTTGTTTCTCGGCTGACTCATGATTTGCGAACTCCCTTAGTAGCTGCCGATCGGATGTTGAATTTGTTTGAAATGGAAACATTCTGCAAAATTTCGCCGGAAATGAAACAGGCGATCGCAGTCATGATTCGCAGTAACCAAAATTTGATGGAAATGGTGAACACCCTGTTAGAAGTCTATCGCTTCGAGGCAGGTAAAAAAACGTTGAATTGGGAGGAATGCGATTTACGTGAGATATCTCAAGAAGTAGTCAGCGAACTAAGTCCTTTAACTAGTGAAAAAGGCTTAACTCTGGAAATAGATACCCGTAAATTAGATCCACTGAATAAAAACGCTGGTATTATTATGGGCGATCGCTTGGAACTACGACGCGTGATAAACAATCTGATCGCCAATGCCATCAAATTTACAGATACAGGAGGCATAACCCTCCGCATTTTTGAAACACCACCTCAGCCAGAAAATCCAGATTCGGTAACAATTGAGATAGAAGATACAGGATATGGAATTGCGCCAGAAGATCAGGCAAGCATTTTTGAGCGATTTCGCCAAGGTAAAAATAAACGCTCAGGTAGTGGTTTAGGATTACATCTATCCCATCGTATTGTCGAAGGACACGGAGGAACTATCCAGGTTGCTTCTGAAGTAGGTAAAGGTAGCTTATTTACTGTGAAACTACCTAAAAACACTTAAGTCTAATTAATTAGCGATCGCCAAATTATCTGTAGGAAACTCTGCTATAAATTACATTCAATTTGAGTTCTCTTTTTACTCTCAATCAAAGGTTAATATCAAATTATAGAATGTTTAACCTGATACTAAAGGAATAGAAAGTTTTATTAAAATCCACAAATTTAGTTTTATGAAACACTATCTAAAAATAGACCAGGCAACCCAAAAAACTCATACCATATACAGAGCAATATTTGGATCATTCTATGGATAGTAGAAATAACTATTTTACAAAGTTATTATTTAAACTATTAATGCCTGAAAAACGTGTATTCACCCTGGAATAATACCCAGGGTCTTTTTTTATAAAAGCTTAAATAAGCGAAAGATACACTTTCGATAACGTTCGCTTATATACAGCAGAATCCAGGAGTCAGGATTCAGAATTCAGAAGTAAAACAGGTATTATACCTGGCTTTGCAAGTTAGCTTGTGTACTTCACTAAGTTGAAATTTGCTATATCAGTCTTCAGAATATTTGGATACGGTCTATAGGAAGATGAACTGTTATGAAAGCCAGTCTAAATTAATCTGGAATGTCTGCTTAAGCACTAAATATGTAGAGGTTTAGCACTTAGCTAAACCTTTTTTTAGATCAAGCGATCGCACTTGACATTAGACCTCTTGCAAAAGCCCCTAACACCCCACCCCCAACCCCTCCCCGCTTGCGGGGAGGGGAGACAAAGCATAGCTTTGGCGGGGTGGGGTTCTTTATTTTTGATTTATGCAAGAGGTCTATTCAAGAGAGTCGCTACAATTTTTCTTAACTAGAAAAAATATATCCCTCTCCGATTCGGAGAGGGACAGACTTGAACTTTAGTTCAAGGCAGGGAGAGGTTCGTCGAACTCATGTTAAGTTGACTACCCTACCAACTTCATTTCTAACTACTAACTTGCGATTCAACTATACCCACGGGACAAGAAACATTTGTCCCTCCCAAACCACAATACCCGTTGGGATTTTTAGCCAAGTATTGCTGATGGTAAGCTTCAGCGTAGTAGAATTCCGGCGCATCCAAGATTTCTGTAGTAATCTTGCCATAACCTGCACCATTGAGAGCTTCCTGATAAGCTTTCCGCGATGCTTCTGCTAGCTGCTTTTGATTTTCGGAATATACATAAATTCCCGAACGGTATTGAGTGCCAGTATCATTACCTTGACGCATACCTTGGGTGGGATTATGGCTTTCCCAAAAGACTTTGAGCAGTTCGGCATAACTAATCACTTTGGGATCGAACACAACCAACACCACTTCATTGTGACCGGTTCGCCCACTACATACCTCTTCATAAGTGGGGTTGGGTGTGAACCCAGCAGCGTAACCGACTGCGGTGGTGTAAACTCCTTTAAGTTGCCAGAATTTGCGTTCTGCACCCCAAAAACAGCCCAAGCCAAAAATTGCCTTCTCTAATCCATCGGGAAAAGGAGGTTTTAAGGGATTCTTGTTGACATAATGAGCGGCAGGTACTGAGATAGATTGTGCCCTCCCTGGCAAAGCTTCCTCAGGTGTGGGCATAACTGCTTTTTTGCCAAATCCGAATAGTGCCATTGATTTTGACTCTGATATATATCTTTACCTTATTTACTATTGTAAAGATTCTCGCGATCGCTTGGGATTTTCTCAGAGTCCTCGCTGGACTGTGTTGCTTCTTACAGATGCGTCTGGGTGTTTCCTCTTTCCCTAGTTAATGCTATTCATCAAAAGGGAACTTGGCGACAAACAGCTACTCATGGATAAAATACCCAAAATTGACCGTCAAAGAGAGCATCAAGCGAACGAACGTACTTTTCTAGCTTGGCTACGCACTTCTATTGCATTGATTAGCTTTGGTTTTGCGATCGCGCGATTTGGTATATTTCTGCGTCAGTTGAATCTTGCGATTACCCAACAAGAACCTCCGGTTAATCCATTATCCAACTCGGAAAATTTAGGTCTTGCTTTGGTAATTTTTGGAATTTTGACCGTTGCGTTAGCCGCGTGGCGATACAATCAAGTTTTTTGGCAAATTGAACGAGCAGATTATAAACCAAATAGATTAATGGTTTGGATAATGACTGGAGTCGTAATTATTTTAGGACTTCTCAGTATTCCTTTGCTCTTAAGGCGCGATAAAGTCTTTCTTCGCTCTCCTTCTCCAATTCAACCACAGTCACGTCGCTTTGCTCCGAATTCAAAATTCAAAATTTAATATTCCAAATTAATTATCCTCATTCATCAATTTAGAGGCTTGTATCCTTTTATTTATCGATTTCGAAATTTACAGCAAATTGCTTCCCCCGCCACAAACTTTTTTGCTTGAGACTAGAAAGCGAAATTCAACCTGATTGCTGTTTGGTTGATTTCACCCCCGAATATTCTAGGAAGTTTCGTTAATAGAAACAAATATTTTCGTTTGTTAAATTGATAATTAAAAGTGATTAAGTAAGTAATAGTGGAGGCTGTAACAACTGATTTTGGGTAGATAAATCGCTAAATCCTTTATCTAATGTCTGAAATCATCTTTAGCATTTTTTTGCGATCGCTGCGTTTAATAAACCTATTTTAATACCAATTTTTTATGAAGCTGCATAGAATTCGATCCCCCCTAGCCCACGCCAGTCGCTCCACTTGGGGAGACCCCAAGACCGCGCTGGCTCCCCTTAATAAGGGGGGAACCAGAAAAATATCTATTAAAGTCCCCCTTTTTAAGGGGGATTTAGGGGGATCTCTAAGGGTTAGATGTATATAAAAGAACTTTTCAGACATCCTTTTAGGAGAGGTTTGAAGAGAGGTCAAAATTGTACTTCACGCTTGTCGAGAACCGCTACAAAAACACTCAATTAACATTAGCCCCAGAAATAACTGTTACACAAGCATTTACCAAAGGTAACAACGGCCCTAATTGTTCTTGTCCATTCACGGCTAAATCGCTGTGACACAAATAAACTCTTTCGGATACACGAGAGAGCAAATCTGTCAAAATTCTTTGCAGTCGTTGTTCTTCTGCTAATTTTTCATCTTCTGCTGTCCAAGGTTCGCCTAACCTGTCTCGCAGGAAAAACGGCGCACCAAATAACGTTGCCGCGCCACCTTTCGCCCATAGTGGTGAACCAGCATCCAGCCAAAAATGCCAACGGTGCGATCGCCTACTAGACCGATATTGAAATATAGTTGCTAAGGTGACAGCCTTTCTCGCTCCCCCAATGGGACGCACAGGGTAAGGATTAGCGGTTATTGTACCACGTCGCAGTAGTTGAATGAATTCAATAATAGTTGTCTGAGGTGTTGTTTCAACTGGGGCAATTTGTCGTAATCTAGTGTCAATTTCCCAGTAGTGTTGAGCGGTTTCTAATAATTCGCGTAATGCGGCTAGTTGTTCGTAAGGGAGATTGCTCCCATTCCACAAAAAACGCTGAATTGCTCTGTCTAAGAGAGAAATGGGACTGGGAATTAAACGCAATTCTTGTTGCGATCGCTGTTGTTCTAACCACTGCAATATCTCATTATATGCTGTAGTTGCTGCATAGCCGATTCTATCCCAGCGCTCGAAGGCTGATACTGGTAGCAAGTTAGGGCGATCGGGATGGGGTACAAAGCAGTAATCTGCAATCAAACCAGCGCGTACCGGATCAATATCAGTAGAGACGCGATTAATCGCGTCTGTAGAGTTTTCTGGTGGTTGTTTCCTACTCAAGACAACTAGCATTTCTGCCACCGCATCCCGGTCTACCAAACGTCCCAAGCCGGGATAAACTAGTGCCAGCATGGTGAGTAATGCACGAATCACGGGTGAACTAATTAGGGGACGTTGGTCATTGAGCGATTCTACTTGGATATTTTGCTTGACGAGGATTTCTACTAGAGTATAACGAGCGATCGCATCTAAACCTGGTGCAATAATCGCCACTTGTTCTGGTTGCACTTGCTGTAATTGGATGGCATTAGCAATTTCCTCTGCTGTTTGCCGCAATAATTGAGCGCGGGAGGTAGTTTGAATTGAATGCACCGTTTTTGGTAGACTCAATAGCACCATCGGTTCTGTGACTAATTCCACCATTTGTTTGGTGAGTTGCTCACCAAGGGACTCTGGAGGCGGCCCGTTTAAGATTTCTACCCGACAACGTTCTGCTAACCCTTCTAGGTAATTGGGATCAGCTCCCAATCCCAATCGCACAGCACCATCAGGATTGTAACTAAACGCCCCAACTACGCCTTGATCTAATAGCAGTTCAAACAAAAGACGCGCTACGCTAGGATAGTCATCTACATCATCCGCCAGTACCGCCTGATAGCGTTTAGTTAAGTGCTGCTGATAATTGCGATCGCTTAACAAGTGCTGACTATAAAGTTCGGTAATAATCCCGTAAGTTAGTAACCCCCTCTCTAAACACCAGTTGCGCCAATCTAGCAGCAAAGATGCCAAAAATTCCGGCTCTAAAGTTGTGGTATTTTCCCCCAGACCCCTTACCAAAATCTGGGCAATATCTTCGCAAGGTGTACCACTGTAAGCTGCTAATTGCAATAAGTCTAGGATGCGACGCACCATGCGAGATTCATTCACTCCCGCAAGACGTAAAATTTCTTCGTCTAATTGGGGACGCCAGAGTTTGGTTGCTAACTCTTGCTCTGTTTCTGGCCGCAGCCGTACCGGAAACTGTGCCTTCAGGTTCAACGAGTTAACTAGCAACGGCCAAAATAAAATAACTTCATCCTGGAAAAAACCTAGTGGTGTCTTGGCACGAACCGGATATTTACCAAAAGTAGATGTAACAATTATGTCTCCTAGCTCTCGACGATTATCATCATTAGCAGCTAAGACTAAAACTCCTGGCTCTGTTTGTTTAAGATATAAAAATTCAGGTACATGAACAGCTTTTTTTCGTCCTGTTTTTTTAGTATAAAATGATTCAGTATATTTATTCTCAGCTTTTACCCAATTACAAAATTGCTCTACTAAGCGAGCCGTCTTACCACTACGGCTAGTGCCAACAATCCAAACCGAATGAGAAACCACAAACTTTCTCCTTGTAGATTTGCTAGTATACCTCGTGCGTTAACTTAAGGTTAATAATCGCCAAATAATGCTGGATGATTGTCTGCAATGAAAAACTCTGTTTTTAGCCAAAAAATTTATTCTTTCTTACTTGCTGCTTATCGGCTGTACTTACAGACTCCTGAACGTTCTTTACATGAGGCTTACGATGCAGCATTAAAGATTCAGGAAATAGAAAATAAGCATTTCAATGGTAATAAGATAGACACTGACTCAGCTATGTACAGTAATAGCGTCATGGATTATTTTGAGTCAGACCTCAACAAGCTATTAAAAATTGCCAGGATGCGGCTGACGGAGTTTAGAGCAAGCCGTTGGTTTCTAAATGAAGAAAATCAAAAAGCTGCTCAAAAAGTGGGTATACAGCATCTAAGTCCTTCTTTAGTTTTGGAAAAGCTCAACTTCATCGATCAAGTTATATCTAAATACACAACAAGTTCCGAGCAAACAACTTCCAAAGATTTAGTAGTTAGACCTCCAAATCTACCAGTAAACTCTGTGATATCTGACGACAAATCTCTGCTCGTCAATACTCCAACATTACCACCCAAAATACCAACTCAAGACTCTGATAATCAACAAAGAGTAAAGCGTAAAACAGATACAATGGGCGTTTTACCCCGCTCTATTTTAAGTACTATCAGTCGTCTGCAAGTTGAATTAGATCCTAATTCCGAACGAGAGGTAATTCAGAGTTTTCGTCAGACTCAAAGAAGAACAATAATATCTCTCAGGTTTATTTTACTATTAATTATTGTACCACTTTTGACCCATCAGATAGCAAAATCTTTCGTAGTTGGCCCAATTATTGAGCGGTTTAGAAGCGCAGAGCAAATGCAGATATTCCTCAATTCTGAAATGGAGGAGGAAGCACTTCTAGAATTACAAAGATTTGAAGAAAAGCTCAAGTTTCAAAATCTTATTGTCAAAGCTCCTACACTATTGCCTGAACAGATAGAAGTTGAAATGAAAAATAAGGCTGTAGAGCTTGCCGAAGAATTTCGTCACGAAAGCTCTAGTGCTATCAAAAATGTTTTTGCAGATATTTTTGCGGTGGTTGCTTTTATCTGGCTTTTGTTAGTCAGTAAGTCTTCCATTGCTGTGCTGAAAGATTTCTTTGATAATATTGTCTATGGACTGAGTGATAGCGCTAAGGCATTTATTATCATTTTGTTCACTGATATTTTTGTAGGATTTCACTCTCCTCATGGCTGGGAAGTACTTCTAGAAGGTGTATCACGTCATTGGGGATTACCAGCAAATAGAGATTTTATCTTCTTATTTATTGCCACATTTCCGGTGATTTTAGATACGATTTTCAAGTACTGGATATTCCGGTATTTAAATCGGATATCGCCTTCGGCAGTTGCGACTTACCGGAATATGAATGAATAGGGAATAGGGAATAGGGAATAGGGAATAGGGAATAGAAAATAGGGGAAATTTTTGTGTTGTAAAACAATTAAAAATAATTTTTGATGTTTGATTTGAGAATTTGAGCAAGGTAGGATAATCTTGAAAATTTTGAATTTTGATGAACAAGACACTTGCTGAGTTAGGAAAGTTTAGCAAAATTATTGCTATTAGCTTACCTGTGGTTTTGTCGATTTTGCTGGTGCGAATGCAATCTTTGGCGCATCAGGAAGTCATTTTGCCAGAATGTCAGGTGAAAAAGTGGGATATACCAGTGTCTTTGACTGCTGAAAATCAAGATGCATTTTCACAAAAGCAAAAATCACCGTTAATCCAGAGACTACCAATTACTTGTTGTCAAGGTGATACCTCTTGTTTGGATGAAGTAATTTATGGCGAAATACCAGAGAAAAAGGCGCTAATAAATGCGATCGCTCGTAGTCTCGAATACCTGGAAACGGCTAATGCTGCGGCTGCTTATCAAAACTATCCGGTGGCTGGGATTACGCGCGATCGCATTATCAAAAGCTTGAAAAGATTCCGCGAATTGCTATTAAAAACTAATTCTGCAACAGAATTACATCAAGCCATTGAGCGGGAATTTGTTCTTTATCAGTCAGTCGGAAAAGATAACAAAGGTTCTGTTTTATTCACCGCCTATTATGAACCGCTTTACGCAGCCAGTCGCGTCCCCACAACAGAATATCGCTATCCTGTTTATCGATTACCTCCTGATTTCAATTCCTGGCCTAAACCTCATCCGACACGCGAGGAGTTAGAAGGAGCTGATGGTTTGCAAAGTGCAAAAGGAAAATTACGAGGATTAGAGTTGTTTTGGTTTCGCGATCGCCTTGAGCCATATCTAGCACAAATTGAAGGTTCGGCGAGACTTCAACTTCTCGATGGCACTCAAACAACAATCGGTTATGCGGGTCATACCGCTTATAATTACAAAAGTATTGGGCGAGAATTAGTGAATGATGGCAAATTACCGCTAGAAGGTATCACTTTGCCAATTATTCTCGACTATTTCCAAAAGCATCCTCAAGAATTAAATATTTATATACCGCGCGATCGCAGTTTTGTTTTTTTTCAAGAAAACCACGGTGAGCCAGCCCAAGGTTCTATCAATGTACCATTAACGGCAGAGCGTTCTATTGCTACAGATAAATCTCTCATGCCTCCTGGTGCATTAGCGTTGATTCGCGCTTCTATTCCTTTTGTTAATTCTACCGGAACAATGGAGGAGCGCATCGTTAGTCGCTATGTTCTTGACCAAGATACGGGAGGTGCAATTAAAGGTGCAGGTAGAGTAGATTATTTTTTAGGTACTGGGAAAATAGCAGGCGATCGCGCTGGTGTTACAGTCAGCAATGGACAATTATTTTATCTCTTACTCAAGTCTAAGAATTAAACAAACTTGCATTTTAATAGCAAAATTCCCGACTGATTTAAAAAGTCGGGAATTTTAGGCTTTTGGTGAAAATGAAGCAGCCCTTCGGGTTCGACAGTTCCTCATGGGGGGAACCCCCAAGACCGGACTGCCTCACCATTCCAAATCAATGGAACGCTTACGCTGTATTCATTTTGAATTTTGAATACTTCGGCTACGCTCAGTACAAGTTTTGAATTTTGAATTCCGCCTTGCGGTACTAGGCTTCTAAATCCATATCAGAATCGTCATCGTCGTGATCGTAAGGAATATCATCAAGGTCTATCATTTCGGAAATTTCTTCTACTTCAGTTAGATACTCAGATTCTTGATGTTCACGCTCAATTAGACGACCAGTTGACTTTAGCCATTCCAAAAGAATAAACTCATTACTTGTACGGATTACAGGCGCTCGCTGGTTACGAGGTTCTTCACGCAAAGGACTTGTAGGCATAAAAAAAACTCACTTTGAATTATAGATTACCGTACAAAAACACCAAAATTATACATTCAACTGGTTGCGGCGTTCTTTTCCCTGGGTACTGGAAAAAGTTTTTTAACATTTGGTAGTCGGTACAAGCCTACACCATAATTTTTCGATTTGATACCCAATAAAGAATCCCTAATTCCCAGTCCCCTTTTTCCAAAAGCGAGATCACAAAGCATTTGGTAGCTTGGCGATAGTTTCATACATATCAGAGGGCAATGCAGATAGTCTATTCGCTACAGCTACCGCATCAGCTAAGTTACTAAATTGACATCGGACTATTTCTTGTCCATTTCCTGAAGGGAATCGCTTTCTAGCTTTGTTAGACACAGCACAAATAATCGCTAATGCTTTGGCGAACCCATCTTTTGTCAATATTGTTTCTTGAGCGAAGCCTTCAACAGGGATAAGGCAAACCTCAAACCGATAGCCAGGTCTGGGAGAAACAGCTATGTCGATATATGGTTTATCTTCTTTTCTAATTCGGCGTAAATATTTGGCTGTCAAGTTAGTATCATGCAAATCAGTCCCAAGGGCGTAAGTAAAAAAGCAATCTTCTGTCAGGGACTCAGGACGGGTAATTATATCCGTTAGCATAAGCTCAAATAGTATCCGTATGTTGTCTGGATTTGTGACACACTAGACTTGTCGTTCTTCTCAGTAGATTTTTTTGATAGTTTGAGATATCAGTGTCACACGAGATATTACAATACAGTTCGTTTAACTAAAGTTTCAATTTTTGGGATGCTGAAGACTCTTATTTCTAAAACTCTTAGCTTTATTCTTGAGACTATTACTCATCCCTTGGATATCTCTCAACACTAAAATAGCGATTACTTCTTGGGCGTATATTTTTATTTCTACAACGGCAAATCCCCTCTTTTTACCATTTTTATAGTTGGTAGCCACCAAAAGCTTTTATCCATACTCTGAGAAGACTCGTTCTCGGTCGTCATCTTTAACCTCATTGGATAGATTAGCAACATCAACTGACATCAAACACCTTCAGAATCAAAGGGTGTAGAGATTTAGATTCGGAGAGGCGTCTATAATAATCAGTTACATAACCGAAAATATTTCTCAACATCTCGTAATCATAACATAGTTAGTGATTGAACTTTTTTTAACTATTCTGATCGATATATATGTAGATAGCAATAGTTAAACTGTATTAAATCTACAAAAAACAAGTAAATATATTTATTTTTGGTTTTAATTTTTACTAAAAATAGTTATAAATTCAGGCTAAATACTGGTACTGATTGCGATCGCATCCATCGCTTAAATAAAACCCCAGAATTGTAAATATAATCCTGGGGCATCGTTTTCATATCCTTGCCAAGATATTTATAGATTTAAAGGAGGCAAGGGCGGTTAAGTCCAAAAACGGTATGTATGAACGCAATTATGGAGCGGCATTAAAAACATTATTCACGTAAGTATTAACAAGACCTCGAGACAGATTTTTAATGCCGGCGGGAAGAGGAGCATATCCACGAGCTATAGCTATAGCATTCGGATCAATTGTCACATCTGTTCCTGGTGCTGGAACAGGTGGAACTCCTAAAGCCCAGTTGATGAATCCTTTAATATGATTTGCGACGTTAACGTTTGCGTATTTGTCATAAAATAGCAGGTAAGTTGCTGTAACAATCGGATAAGCATTTGCTGCTGCTGGATCGGTGACAACGAGTTTAATCCGCCGAGCATTTGTATCTTGGTCAGTCGCACTAACAAAAGCATTTGAAATTGTAGTTGGTGAGATGGCATTGTAAGTACCTGCCTTGTTCTTTAAGACAGCTGCTTGCAGACTATTCGCTAACCGTGTCGCACTATCCACATAACCAATTGCACCAGCAGTGGCTTTGATTTTAGTGGCTACAGCTCCACCTCCTGAAGCGGATTGGAAACTGGCTGGCCAAACAACTGTATCGGCTGGTAGTGGATTGGGTATACCACCAGCAGGTTGAGCAATACTTTTTTTACCAACTCCTCTGTTCCATGTAGCACCAAATGCCGCCTTGAGATGAGCGCTTAAAGCAAAAGTGGTACCACTATCGTCACTACGACGCACTACAACGATGGGCTTATTTGCTGAAATTGCTACACCACCGTTATCTGCTTTAATTTGGGGAGCATTCCAATTTGCGATAGTGCCGTTAAGAATACCCAGATAAGTAGCTCGTGAAAGCTTAATTCCACCTGCTGGTACAGTTAGACCAGTGGGGTTGTAAGCTAATGCGATTCCGACGCTGATCACAGGCACTTGAATGTATGGAACAGGGTTTTGGGGTGTGCCTGCGGGGGTGGGAACATCGTTAGGACTGCCAATCACTCTTTCTGTTCCTGATACAGGGTCGTCAGTAGCGGCAAAAGAGACTGGGGCTAAGATAGTTGCAGTATTAGGTGGTACTGGTGGCACGGTTTGACTGAAGAAAGCTGTTAGCCCTGCACCACTACCAATGGAAGCATATCTGAATGTGGATAACGTAGTAAGTGGACCATAGCTTCCGTTTGGAAATCCAGTTAGGGCTGGGGGTACATTGTTATTGAGAGATGGAGGATTTCCAACACCGTAAGCGTTAAACCATGAGTCTTTCGGCGCAAGAGGATAGGTAGTTCCTGTACCTATAAGCAATGTAGTTATAGAGCTTGCACCTGCACCATTTATAGAGGTTACTCCAGATGGGGGAGGAGTGGTGGAGGTCTGAGCTAAAGATTGCTGAGTAGTAGATTGACCTACTACTAAACCAGTTGCTATAGCAAGTACAGTAATTGAACTTGCTAATTTACTCAATTGGCGATCGCAATAAAAATTCATGTCAAGCTCCTTGAAGTTAATTTCTGTTTCAACACTCAATCAAAGGCAAATCAAGTGTCAAACTGACGATAAAAAATAACCTTTTATAAGCACGGTAAACTTGTGCCTTTCAAGGCTAGTTTTCAATCAAAATTTTGCAAAATTCTCTAAAGAATGTAGAAAATATTAGATGCAAAGCCTTCAAGATTTGAAAGGAGTTAAGCTATTGCTTATACACCCAGTCACATAATCATTTGCTAGTTAATAACTCTACATTGATGATGTAAGTTTGCATAAATAAACAATTAGTAGCTTTAATGTTCAGGGAATAACTAATAGGTAGTATGAATCATCCATAAATCCACACTTTTAGCTTTTTATCCCCTTCTAAAAAGCCATGTTTATTTTACCCACTTACTTGTTTGACGTGGCAATTTTCTCTGAATTATGAAAATTCCTTTCTTTCATGTAAATATGCAGCAGTTTACAACAAACTACCGCTAATGCACGAAGTAAAGAAAGTCAATATTTCACGAATCTTTGTAGGACTGCTATAGCTAATAGCTGTTAAATTGCGCCAACGAAATCAACACTATAGTCTGAAGGTAAAGCTCAAATCATGATTACATTATGGAATGATTAAAAAATAAATATATTTTCGAAATTTAAGAGTATTAAAAGTGGTTTTTATTACTTTTATCAGAGAAAAATTTGCAACTTTCATATAATTATATAATTTTGCTTATTGAGATTTTTTTAGAGGGTTTAATAAGCATTGAACATCATTTCCTAAATACATTAGCCTCCTTGACAAAAAGTACGCTATGTAATTCAAATAAAATCCAGATTCAGATGTATTATCTCTTGTAACACCTGATGCTTGAAAAGATGCATCTCTATTTTTCATGTCTGTTCGCATAGCGTCTTTAAAGAATCTGTGTAATTTTACTTTTTATTCAGCACTTGTTACGACGCTGCACGAATGCTAATGCCAGTCGCTCATCCAGGAAATCTTTGAGACTGCACTAGCTCACTACCGTGTGTCTACGCTAAACTACAGCATACTTCCACTTTGCTCACTCAAATACTCATGGGGTCAGGAAAGTCAAAGCTTTGAAGTTGGTTTATTAAGGCTCTGTGTATGAGAAGATTGAGGAAATTCTCAAAGCCGAGCAGGATTCTAGAAGGTAAAGCTTGAGGTTTGCAACCTAGTACAGCACGGCGTAATATAAACCACCCCTGACGCTCGTTCGCGCAGCGTGCCGTAGGCAAGACTCGCTAACGGGTTCGGCAGTTTCTCATTGGGGAACCCCCAAGACCGGACTGCCTCACCATTCCAAATCAACGAAACTTTTACGTTGTATTCATTTTGACTTTTAATTTTTGACTTCGGGCTTGCGGTACTAGTTTCTCAAATCAGAGATATTAAGTTTTAGATAAATCTTAATATTAAGTTAACTTAACTTCATGATACTGATGTAGAATGTAAAACTTTACTACAAGTTCATAATTTGATTAAAAATCATGTTAAAGCATGTTAAATTGTAGTAGCTGCAAAATCTGAAAAAGAGCAATTATAGTACACTATAGGAAAATTAGCAAATGTTTAGACAAAGTTCTCACGAGAGAAACTTTTTCAAAGCTTTAACTGGTAGTGGTGCGAAAGAATCTCACAAGTTAAGACTGGCATTTAAATCCGGTCTGACTATTCTGGTTGAATCTGTACCTTTTTTGATTGCTTGTGCTGTATTCGTTAGCGTTATCAGCCTAAAAAGTCCTATCCTGCTCTTTTGTTTACTCGTTGGTAGCTTAATTGCAGTTATCACCCAGCAAATTGGGCAGCAAGTAAATTTACCAAAGCGATCGCTAATATTATTACAAATTTTAGCAGCAGCGATCATTTTGAGTTTATATTGGTTAGACTGTTTTGCAGCCCCCGCACAAGCACAGTTTTTTGGGGAAGCTGAAAAGTTTTTCAAAAAAACCTTACAAGATGGTTCAACAACCAATGCTGGTGGTAGCGACACAGCCGTAAGTTTGATATTTAATGTGTTGCGGGCAATTTACTTACTCTATATTGCAATTTCCTTGGTTGGTGTGATCAATGCAGTGCGTAAAGATGAAGATTGGCAAAGCATCGCCAGAACTCCCCTATTAGTGGTTGTTGCTGTTACCATTGCTGATGTACTCACACGCTTTGTAATTGGCGATAGCAGTAAATAATTTAGATATTTTGAAATGTCTCAAGAGCGGGAACAAGAATTTCGTCCAGTCAATCAGGTTTTGGGAAGTCAACCTTCATTAGGGCCAATCCCTGCCGATCAAATTCTTCCTTGGACAGTAATTGCCCTAGCCTCCTATTTTATTATCAATGGAATTTTTGGAGGTCTTTTCCAAGAAGAGTTTCAAAAATGGTTATGGACAGTATTAATGACTGGTTGGGGAATAGGAACTTGGTGGATATTAACTGGTGGTAGGAGTTGGAGTTTTTTAAGTAAATTTATCGGCGTTCCCGCTTGGACAAGAGGCTTTGCTCGTTATCAAAGCTTACTGGAAGTTAACCATGAAGCAAAAAATCGGAAAACAAAGCGTCGGCATCGCCGGAAATGAAGGTAGATTAACACCATTTGAAGATGCCTTGCACTTGGCGACAATGCTGCGTGTCGCAATGAATGGACGCAATATTGGCGCTTATCTTTTAACAAAGGGCACTCAAAAAGATCGGTTTTGCTTTGTTTTTGGTTTTGATTGTAAGGGAATTCATACCACCTTAAGACCTGAACAAATTGATACACTTTTTAATAACATTGAAGCTGGATTAAAAGACATTCCTAGCGGTGAACGGATGACACTGCACTTAGGTTCTTTTAGTTCAGATAAAGAACGCCAAAAAGAATTAGCTACATTAATCAGAAATGCGCCATCACGAGACATAAAATATTTGTTGATGGCGGAGAGAGCCAGAGTTAAAGAACTGACAATTTCTGGGATTCGTAAACCCAAGTTTTTGCGAATTTATGTCACCTATACCATTGAATCTAACTCGCAACATGCAGATGATTGGATAGAAAAGCTTTTAGTCAAAGCTGAATCGTGGTGGTTGAAATTCAAAGGCGATCTCTCAGAAGTAGAAAATCAACGCATTGAAACTCTAATTACAAATGCTTACAACCAAGGTTTTCTCCGATGGGAACAAATTTTATCTAACAAAATGGGATTGGATGTCAAGCCTTTGACTGCTGATGATCTCTGGGGAGACATCTGGAAAAGGTTTAACGATACGCAGCCAATAGATATTCCCCAATTAATGACTTTAGATGAACAAGGACTGCATGAGCAAGTTAATTCTGATTTAGCCAGCACTAAATTGCTTCTAGATAATATCCACGGCACAACTTTGCTGATGGAATCTAGTGTACCTTGTGCCGATCGCCGTTGGGTTAATGTTAACAATCGTTATATTGGCACACTGTCATTTCTCGAAAAACCCGGCGGCTGGACTAGTAAATCGGCTCAACTGCGCTATTTATGGGAACTATTAGCCAGAGAAACAGTAGTAGATACAGAAATTTTTTGTGAGTTGACTGCTGCAAATCCAGCATTGGTAAAAACTACTCTACAACGAGTGCTGAAGCAGTCAAACATGACAACAATCATGGCTCAAGAAAAAAGTAAAACTATTGATGTCAACGCTCAATTAAAGTTGAAGAAATCGGTAGCAGCGCAAGAACAATTATTTGAAGGTGCAGTTCCGATTTATACAAGTGTCGCTATTTTAGTACATCGTCCAACTGTAGAAAAATTAGATGAGGCGACAAGATATATTGAAAACTGTTTTCAACGTCCAGCCAGGGTAATTAGGGAAACTGAATATGCTTGGAAAATTTGGCTACAAACTCTACCGATAGTTTGGGAGGGTTTATTAGCAACACCTTTTAATCGTCGCCAGCTATATTTAACAAGTGAAGTTCCGGGATTAATGCCTCTAGTTTTAACTAAGAAAGGTGATAGACAAGGCTTTGAGTTGATTGCTGAAGAAGGCGGAACACCCGTACATTTAGACTTATTTACTCAACACAAAAATTTAGCTTTGTTTGCTACAACTCGTGCTGGGAAATCGGTGTTAGTATCAGGAATTTTAACTCAAGCTTTAGCGCATGGAATTCCAGTTGTGGCCTTAGATTTCCCTAAACCTGATGGGACATCTACTTTCACCGACTATACAGAGTTTATGGAGGGGAATGGAGCCTATTTTGATATTTCCAAACAATCGAATAACTTATTTGAACAGCCAGATTTACGATCGCTAGAAGTAGAACAACAGCGCGATCGCTTTAACGATTATACCGCCTTCCTAGAATCAGCGTTAATGACAATGGTTTTAGGATCATCGACTGAAAGTCAAATTTTATCGCAAACCGTGCGATCGCTGCTCAACCTCGCCTTAGAAGCCTTCTTTAGAGATGAAGGCATCCAAGAGCGATATCGGCAGGCGATGGCGGGGGGATTTGGCACTCTTGCTTGGCAGAAAACTCCTACCTTGAAAGATTTTCTCTATTTTTGCTCACCCGAACACTTACAACTAAGTTCTTTAACTGGCAGAGTAGAAGACGCTCTGAGTCAAATTCAGTTGCGCTTGAGGTTTTGGCTTTCTAGCCGTGTGGGACAAGCAATTTCTGCACCATCTAGCTTTCCTACCGATGCACAACTTTTAGTTTTTGCTCTCAGAAACCTATCAGATAGTGAAGATGCAGCCGTACTCTCGTTAAGTGCCTATTCAGCCGCACTCCGCCGTGCATTAAGTAGTCCAGCTTCCATATTCTTTATCGATGAAGCACCAATTTTATTTGAATTCGAGCAAATTTCTGACTTAGTTGGCAGAATTTGTGCGAACGGTGCCAAAGCTGGTATCAGAGTCATCTTATCAGGACAAGATCCTGACACCATTGCCAAATCTAAAGCTGCATCTAAAATTTTGCAAAACTTGACAACACGATTAATTGGACGTATTCAGCCAGTTGCAGTAGATAGTTTTGCAGATATCTTGAAATATCCCCGCCAAGTTATTTCTCGTAATGCTTCAGAAAGCTTTTTTCCTCGCAAAGAAGGCGTTTATAGTCAATGGCTACTAGATGATAACGGTAGTTATACATTCTGCCGTTACTATCCAGGTTTTGAACAATTGGCAGCAGTCGCTAATAACCCTTATGAACAAACTGCACGTAGCCAAATGATGCAACTTCACAGCGATAAATATGAAGCAATTTCTGCCTTTGCACGTCAGTTAGTGGCGACTCTGCGTAGTAGTTAATCGGATTTTTAAGCAGTTAACAGTGAGTCAACAATTTTGGTTTTAGATTGACTGCAACTCCAGAGTGGGTGCAGGCTAAAAATTTTAGATTTAATAGCAGCCATAGGGCTTTCCTAGAACCGAAAGACTAGTTCAAAATCCCAAATCCAAAATTGGCAAACTTAAAAAACTAAGTTTTTACTCACTATATAATGTAGTTTACCTTTTTCCGGCACAGATATATGCGAAAAACTACGATTTTTACTTTTACCTTGCTATCCCTGGCGATACTACCAGCAATGGCACAAATTCAGACGGGCGGATTAGGCCAGGTTTGGACTGATTTTCAATCCTATTCCACAGATTTGCAAAACTACCTTCAATACAATCTGAGCGACAACTTAAAGCCTCTAGAAGTACAAAGTCAAAATGCTCTGAGTAGTTCCAAGGGAGAATTAAACATACCTAATCCCGTGGCTGCCGGACAAAAGGTTCGTGATGATTTGATTCTCTACTCTTATAGTTCCGATTCTAAATCAAGTCGTTTCGAGAATAATTCAGCAGTGCGGGGAAATTTAGTTAGTAACGAATTAAACCGTGTAATTACTCGTGGAGTAGCGGTAGGTGTTCTCGGTCGAAATGGGCAAATTCGGACAAAAGCAAAGTTAGAAAGTACAGAGAAAAGTATACAAGATGTTGCAGGATTCAACGATGCTAATAATAAAATTAATAACTTTGAGACTAAATTGGGAAGTGTTGTTATTGACCCGAAGAGTGCCGCTATAAGTATTGCAGATAATTTGCTAGGTCAGGGGATATTAGCATTGTTATCTACCAATCAAGAAACCATTAAAATCCAAAAAGAACAATCGAAGATTGTAGCTGAAACATTTGCTCAGACATTACAAAATAATCAGTCTTTGCAATACTCTAACCTAAATTTAGCAAATATTTCTCAACAGGCAGAAGAGGAAAATCGCGCTCGGAGAGTAGAAACATCTACTGAAGCGGCAGGACTTTTACGAGCGACTTCTCAACTAGATTTGTTTGGCAGAAAAGTTAATAGGTAGGATTTTAAAATAAAAAATCTTATTCCTCAGAATTTTTTTCAATCCTTTAACTTCTGAAAAATCAACAGGAAATCTAAAAAATAGTGGTGTTGCTGAATCGAGGTATGAATTTGGATGTAGAGACTAGCAATTGCAACGTCTCTACAAGGATTTTGAAATAACGCAAAATTATTTTTCATACCGCAATCAGCAACGCCAAAATAGTTTAGTAGGGTGGGTGACGTTTTTAACACACCCGATGCAATCTCAGAAAATAGCCCATAAACTCAAAATGCAAGTTGCTATTAAACTAATTTTTGCCCAAGTAGGCATCGATCAGATTCTCGATAATGGTGCGGCAACTTCTCAAAGTATCGCCGAAGGTTGGGACAAACAATGGCTGGATTTATTACAAAATAACACTGGTAATAACTTGTATGGAGCGCTGACAAATCTGGGTATTTTTTTTGCCGTAGGAACCCTGTTATTTTTTATGGTACAATTCCTCAGAGACTTAATATCCTACGAATATAGCCGTCCCATATCAGCTTTGATTTGGCCTTTTATTGTGGTAGTTCTCTTAAGTAATTCAGGCAATGGAAGTATACTTTCTAATCTGACACTAGGAGTACGGAATTTTTTAAACACAGTGAATCAGCAAGTAGTGGTATCAGCAGATGCAGATAAAATATACCAGCAAGCACTGAATATGAGTGTTGCTGAAGAAGTCGCTGGTTCCTTGCTACGTCCTTGTCAATCGCTTACGGGTGAACAACAAAGTCAATGCTTTGTTAAAGCTGCCGAAAAAGTCAATGTTCTCTGGCAGAAATATAGAGATATATACGGAAATAAAAACTGGATAGTTAGGCTACAAACTAAGGTAGATAATATCCGATATGGCACTGGCATTGTATCAGAAACCTCTTTTAATTCTTTGTTAGGTTCTACAGTCCAAACCAGCATCAAAAACTTTTTAGTTTCCTTACAATATGCGTTCCAGAATTTGATCGAAGCAACTATGTTGCTAATAGCAGTTTTAGGGCCAATTGCTGTAGGTGGATCTTTGCTGCCTGTAGCTGGTAAACCGATTTTTGCATGGCTGACTGGATTTCTATCGATTGGAATCGCCAAAATTTCATTTAATATTATTGCTGTGCTGACTGCCGCAGTTATTGTCAATGGGCCAGGTCAAAATGCTAATGTTGATCCAGATTTAATGTGGTTCATAATTTTTCTGGGAGTTTTAGCACCAATTTTATCTTTACTTGTGGCTGCTGCTGGTGGTTTTGCAGTTTTCAGCGCTATCAGTAATACGGCTTCTTTAGTAAAGGAGAGAATATAGGATGCTGAACGACTTGAAGTCGCGACTACATAGACAAAACCCATCTTTGTGGGTTATGCATAGCTGAGGTTTTTTGCAGGAGGAGGTGAGAAAATGGTACGTTTACTAGATAAAAGACAAAAAACGGGAAGTGCTTTAACGGCTTTTGCGATCGCTACCTTCAGTTTGCATATATTAGTTTTATTTTTATTCTTATTACAAGGGCTAACTATTCGCCAACTCAGTTTAAGAAAACCTCCCAACTTCGTGCAATTAATCGACGGTAAACCAGTCCCTAAAGTTGATGATTTAGCAAGAGATTCAGAAGCAATTCGCAGATTTATCAGCAAAACGATGATATCAATGTTTAGCTGGTCTGGAACTTTACCACCACAAAGTATTGAAGAAGTCGCAAATCCCAAATCAGATTTAGGAATACTTATTAGTACACCTCAAGGTGGTAGCCAAAAAATTAGTACCAGCAGTTGGGTAGCTAGTTTTGCCTTATCAGAGGACTTTCGCAAAGGTTTTTTGAGCACAGTTGCAGAAATGACACCACCAGAGGTTTTTTCTGAAAATCCTACTCAAGCGATGACATCACAATTAGTTATTAAGCGGGTTTATCCACCAAAACAAACTGCACCAGGTAAGTGGCAAGTGGGTATGGTAGCCGACTTAATTCAAAAAAACCGAGTTGGTAGCGCCAGAACCATAACTCCTTTTAATAAAGAGTTTCTGGTACGTGCAGCAGATTATTTCGCTAATCCTCAAGCTGGTAATAACACTGACTTGCAAAAAGCAATTTATAGTGTCCGCACTGATAGACTAGAAATTTATGAAATTCGTAACTTATGTTTGCTAGATAGCTACAACAACCTAAACGAAGATCAATCAAACAAATGCAGGAGTGGACAATCATCTAATAGTTTTATAAGATAATAAATTTCTAATTACCTGGCTCATAGTTAAATTTATATAATTAAGTATTAATGCAATTACTCAAACCAGAGAATAAAAAAAATAGCCCCTTACCACTGTTGGCAGTAGGAACCCTTGGTTTAAATTTATTAACTTTATTGTTATTAATATTTCATGGGTCTATGTTACAACAGTTAGGTCGGCAACTCACACCTCAAAGTTTAGTGCAACTTGTCGATGGTCGCACTATAACCGTAGACCCCCAACCAAATTTAGAACGACAGCCAGAAGCTATTCGGCGCTTTGTGGGTGAAACTATGAGCTTAATGCTTACCTGGTCACAGCAACAGCCGCCAACGCAAGTCTGGGAAATTACTTCCCAACTGGTAGCTGATGACTTTAAAGAAAAACTTAAGTCAGAACTGACTAATTTAAATCCAGATAGGCAATTTGAAAATGTTAATAGAGGAGCAGAGAATGTATTAGTCATCCAAAAAATTTCTCAACCTACAGAAATAGGCAAGGGAAAGTGGAAAGTGGAGATGCTTGCCAATCAATTAATTTTTAGCAGTTATGATAAGTTGGGAAAATCAGTTTCATTTAACAAACAAATTTTAGTTAGAGCAATAGATGAACCAGCAACTGCACTACCAAATGCACCACTACCATTGCACTTCGCAGCTTACCGCCTTGGTGAAGCCAGACTAGAAATCTATAATGTCTGTGAAATCCAAGATAAAAATTGTTCTGGAAATCCCAACTAAGCTTTACCATGACTCGATACTCAACTCCTGCCCAAACGCCTCCCCAAAATGGATTTACTTTAACTACCGACGATCGCCAACCAGAAGTAGAATCTCTAGATTGGGAATCACGGATGTCAAGGTTGGTCGGCTTTGAAGAAGAATCTTCTACCACTACCCAAGGATCAGAAGACTCGGCAACGCCACCAGAGTCGGTTTCTCAACCACAAGAAGTTCAGACTAAGCAACCCCTCTCATCTAATCCCTTTGCAAAGTTAGGCTTGGTAGGGGCTGCTACCTTAGCGATCGTTTTGTTGGGTGGTGTGTTTTTGTCCCAGTTGATGAGTACCAACAGTCAAAAGCCAAAAAATATTATTTCTCAGCCAGTGCGATCGCAGCCCACTAATGAATCTGCATCTCAACAGCTAGAAGCTGAAGTAGATACTCTCAAAACGAAATTAGCCCTGACTGAACAAGCACAGATGGTGAAAGCTGCCCAACAACAGCTGAGAATTGCCAAATCAACACCTACAGTAGCTTTACAAGAACCGCCAGTTTCTTCCAGAGGTAGACAAACAGTGATTCCAACACCCCCACCAACACCTTACGTGCCTCGGACAGTGACAGTTGAACGCATCGTTAAAGTACCTGCTTATCAACCTTTGCCATCACGCCAGCTACCACGCCAGCTACCAGTTGTAAGACCAAACACTCAACCGATAGTCAATATCATCACTCCGCCATCTCCACCAAGCCCGCTTGAAGAGTGGACAAGGTTAGCAAAGTTAGGCAGCTACGGTCAAGTAAATGTCACCGATCAACCTAATAACATTGCAGCAGCTCCTGAACCTGTAAACAATACGCCGCAGCCACAACAGACAGCAAACCCCAATCCTGAGCAAAGCCCACAACCGGAAACTCCTGTAGTTAGTGAAGCACAACCGCAGGGACAGAAATCTGTACCAGTCGGGACTAGTGCCAAAGCTGTATTAGCGACAGCAGTATTTGGTGAAACTACTAATAAGTCAAACGGTGGTGGTGATACAGGCGAAGGAAAAAACGTATTTGTGATCCGATTGAAAGAACCGCTAAAATCTAGCGATGGTGCGATCGCTTTACCTGCCAACACCGAATTCCTTACTGAAGTTCGTTCCCTCTCCGAACAAGGTCTTTTGCAGATGAACGTAGTTAAAGTTATCTCGCAAAATGATGGCAACCTTACAGAACGAAGCTTACCCAACAATGCAATTATTATTCGCGGTACTCAAGGTAAACCTTTAATCGCAAATAAATTTCCTAATCAAGGCTCGTCCATAGCATCGATGGATGCAGGACTATTCGTTTTGGGAGGTATTAGTAAAGCCGCAGAGTTAATAAATCGTAGTGATACTGAACTCCAACCACTTACTACACAAACTACCGTTGACGGCAACACCAGCAGCAGCACAACTCTTACTACTGTCACTAAGAACAGACGCAACCTTGCAGCCGGCGTTGTGGAAGGTGGTTTAAACTCTGTAGTACCCCAAATTGCTCAACGTAATCAACAGGCGATCGCCCAAATGTCACAACAAACTGGTGTTTGGTTTTTGCCAGCAGGCACAAATATTGAAGTATATGTTAATCAAGCAACCCAGTTTTAAGAGGTAAGATTTATACCAATTTTTAGATATTTGCAACCATGAAAAATGATACTAACTTGCCAGGAAATATCCCAGAACGTTCTTATTTCCTACCTCTAGCTTCCTTAATTTTCTCGGTTGCTATGTTCTTGTTGGTAGGTCGTGCCATAGCTAATAATGCCGTTTTGCGTTCGATGTTTTCCTGCCAAGCACAAGGCTTAGGGGGAGCAATACCTACTATCAATGTTTCGTATCAGCAAGGAACAAACTTAAGCTTTATTCAGGCTGGAGAAGTAATAAAAAAAGTTTGGTTAAACGATCCATCACAAGTAACTATGGATTTTGATGGTCCGGTATGTATGCAGTTTGGCCCAAAGCCTAATACTACTTCAGGAGATTGTAAAAACTCAGCAGCGAATGTAATTCAACTCAGACGAATTAAAAAACTAGATATTCCTGGACTTCCTAACACTAGCAATACACTTTTAACAGTTGTTACTGAAGGGCAAGGTAGAAATAAGTTATATACTTTTCGAGTGTTATATGGAGTAGATAACCCCGAATATCATACTTTAGCAATTTTTCCTGATCCTTCTGGTCAGGAAGGAGCTTGTGCGAGAGTTCCACAATAAACTTTTACCAAAAGTAAGAAGTTAAAAAGATTTGAAATAAGGGCTTTAATTCAGATAATCCTTGTTTGGAGCGATTCATCGCTCAGTATCAACTAGGATTTTATTTTAAGTAGAAGGACTAAATTAAACTTAACTCGATCTCGCCGGGTTTCGACTGCGCGGAAGTTGAGCGTAGTCGAAACTCAACCCTCAAGGAATAAGCTTACCGAGCATTGAGCGTTCGCGTAGCGTCTCCCCTTGGGAGAAGTCGAAATGCGTCTTCTAAATAATTGTGTCCA
>NZ_JAVRBY020000038.1:0-80847 GCF_034531035.1 Nostoc sp. DedQUE02
TAATGATGTATACAATCCTGGTGAGTTGTAGATTGATTGCTTTACGCAAGCACCGTTAATGCAGTCATAGCCCGTCCCGGCAGGGCAAACTACACTGCTACTTGATATGGAAGTTGGGTTTGAGCCAGGTGTATAAGTAGCAAGGACTATCGTGCCACCCAGCCCGTCCACGCGCACGTCATAAGTATTGCCGGGCGCGCTTCCTGTGACTACTTTGTAAGCGCTTCGATAGCTTCCGTCTGGGACACTATAGGAATTGGTAACACTTCCAGTCCCAAAACCTGGGGTAGCAATAGTAACTGTCAGGGTGCACGCCATAGTTAGTAATTATCCGGATCTAACGTTGCGCCCGTGTCCACTTTTGCTAAACCAATAGTTATTTGATCCAGTCTGTAATTAGTTGTTCCTCTCGTAGTAAAAGAAGAATAGCCATCTGCTAATAGCAAAGATTGGTCTGTATTAGCGTCAAAATTGGTCTGAGTCAGATAACTTTTGGCGTTTAAAATAATCGCCGCGAGATGCCCTTCAGCACTTGCGGTTGTTGGAGTTGCTAATCCGGCAGTTTGCAATGCAGTATCAGGAATAAATAATCCGGCACTAGGAGCTGCTGCTGCATTTGCAAGTCTTACTGCTCCAGTTCCAAAAATCTGTACTAAAGTTGGTTCTGCCATAAAAAAAAACGGATTTTTGATGAAGTTAATAAATCCGTTGTATGAGTTAATCAAAATTGTGTAAATGTTCCACTTTTATGTAGAAGTGGTATATATCCTGACGACGCGTATCCTTCGCCAGCATTAGGATTGAGCGAATATTTGCTATTAGTGAATATTTAGGAAATTCCACTTTTACCTGATTGGGAGGTAAAAGCAGAACACGCGATTTCAGTTTCTATATGACAAAAAATAACAGAAAAGGAAAAGCAGCTGTAATTACAAACGCTGAATATTCCAAAATCCGCCAGCAAATCCTAACAGAAAAATACAAATTGCTTTTAGACATTGGATGGTTTACCGGCGAACGGTGGGGTGCTTTGGTGCAGCTGAGGGTTAGCGATGTTTACGATGATCGCACTGGCAAGCCCAAGTCAGACATCATTTTCCCCGCGATTATTAGAAAGCACAGACCAGACGGGACAGCCGATACTACAGAAATTCCGGTGCATCACATTTTGAAAGAGTCCTTGGAGAGATACAAACCAGAGACAGATAGCGAGTGGCTATTTCCATCAAGATGTGGCTTTAAGCCAATCTGTTGGAAAAATGCTTACAACATCTTGATAGCTGCGGTGGAAAAAGCAGGATATGAAGCTAAGGGGATCTCCACTCACACGATGAGACGGAGCTTTGTTAACCGACTTAGAAAGAATGGAATTCCAAAGGAAACTATTCGTACCTTTACTGGACACCGCGACAATAAAGGGCTTGACCCCTATTTTGAAATCGAAACGGACGAACGCCGGGGCGCGATCGCAACTCTATGAACCCCAACCTCCTATTCCTGCAAATTGAGATTTTCTTTGAGCGCTTGCAACAGGGTGAGTACGACCATCCCTTGTACTTGGCTATGGCGTTAGAAAATCTGAGTAACCAGGCATGGGAGGAAGTTGACCGAATTTATCCCAATTTGTGACAAATCGCAGCCGGGGCGGGTAAGCTCTACCTGATACATGTTCCGCTCACAGATGCAACAATTGCGATCGCTATTTGTAAGGTTGGCGATCGCTTTTCATTAGTCATTGGGGAATGGGCGATCGCCCATTTTCTGATTGCATTCCCTTGTGAATTTGCTGTATCCTGCCTTGACACAGGCATTTTGGGAAAGAGGGAATGCTCAGACCAGGAAAAAACAGCACTAGTTTCTCGCCAACTTGGAACCACGGGAAAACCAAAACTATCCGCGTGCCCATTGTGCTAGAGGATCAGATTTTGGATTACGCTAGAGCGGTAGATTCTAAGCTGATAAACGATGATATCCCCGAACTCACAGGGGATTTTCTGCGTCTTATAGACCGCTACATCACTTGGAGAGCCAAGAATTACCGATCTACCCAGCAATCCAGAAAACCAGATATTAGCGCTCGTACCTGGGATGAGCTGCGGAAGCTTCAAGAACTGCTGCGCCAATCTCCTGAACTGTTGCAGGACTGAAACCTTTACGGCATCGCTGACAAAACCACCTTTGCACTACTGTCTGGTCAGATAATTTGTAGCTACCGTTTTTAAAAATCAGTGTTGTTTGGTTGCACCTTGGGCATGGTGGGCGATTCATTCTTCCAGCCTCGGATTAATTTCTCAATCTCACATGGAAGCTTACCATCTGCGATCGCAATTTCCACATCTGCCTTTTTACACTTGGCGATGACACTATCCACGCTGCCCAGGTAAAGGCGGTTTTTCTTCCGCCCCTGCATCCAACAGTACCGAAAATACCAATATTTATTACCTGACCGCTCAACCCAGTACTTCTCTATCCAGTGGGTATCGTGTTGGGGCGCAACTTTTTTAGTAGCTAATGTAACCTTCCCACCAACACGCGATTCTACTGTGGTTGTAATAGTGCTTGTAGTAACTTGCGCCCCAACACGTGTTCTCCACTCCACCCAGGCTTGATAATAATCATCCAAGTTTTTAAAATCGTCTGGGTCTGGTGGTTCATGGCTAACTTCATAAAAAATTGTCAGTTGTCCGTCGTCGCCTGCCTTCCTGGGAACTTCCCCAAAGTCAGCAGGATTCCAGCGATTATCCTCCTCTTGTTGGGGCGCAAGTATTTCATCCCAGTAAGGATCATGAATGGTAGTCCTTGTTTCAACTGTTGGTGCGATCGTAAATAATGCTAATTGCCCTGGCACATCAGAATTATGTTTCATAATGTTTTTGAAGTAATAGAATTTGCGGCCGTTGGAGCGGCCGTTTTTTTATACAAATGAATTAACCAGAGGGGAATAATTCATCCCACTCTGTAGAGTTCCCGAACATCTCAAGTAATGTTCTGTAATTGGTTGGATGTTCCCAGATTCGTTTCCTCAAACAAGTACGTATCCAACCTTCAGGATTGAGAATTTTATCTAATGCACCACGGAGATTAAACATTATGAGTGCGAGTTTAATCTCGTTAGTTGGTCTATTTAATACCTCTTTCTCGTTTGAGTCAAAATGTATACCGTTCTCAGCCAGAGTTTCTAAGTTGATATCAGAATTAGAATGCTGCTGCTGTATATCACCGGGAACGACAAACTTATCATTTGAGGGGTGTGAAGTGTAACTTAAATTATGGTTTTGTAAGTTTTTTTCTCGCTTCTTTATCGGTGGCTTCAACCATTCGAGGGGTCTTACAAGTAACTTGAATATCTTCCAACTGTACTGTTTAACGACTTGTATGACTCTGTGTTCTACAAGAGTATCAAAAATATGTTTGAGGTAATTATGTGAGTATCCTTTACCTCTTGCTTTGGCTACGGTGGCATTGAATTCTGATAAATCTGGCTCGACTTCTTCAGCTATTACACCCTGCCTCATTAGCCATTGCCAAAGTGATTTAGCAGCAGGGCAAATATGATGTTTGTAGCAGAATGCTTCGTGTTCTTCCGTCCACGGAAGTGAATTTTTTTCTCTATTTTCTGGCATAATATTATTAGTTTGATTTCAACAGAAAGCCACCACCGACCTTGTAAATCTGGGTGGCTTTTTGTGTTTTTTAGGTAATTGGTGGTTTTATAGGTGGGCCAAGATCATCAGGCAGATCATCTAAACACACCCCCAGCGCTCGACACAATGCTTTAACCTGGGGAATTGTTAATTCTGGTTCATATTCACCTCTTTCCCATCCGCTAATAACCTGTCGGCTTAAGGTTTTTGTTCTACTTTTGTCCGGTATTCGGCCTGCTAGCTGTGCCTGGGTCAAGTTAGCCGCCTCTCTTAGACGTTGCAAAGGAGGCATATCTTCTGGATTTTCGGGTCTCTTCTTTCTTGCCATATTTTCAGAAAAAAAGCAAGCACGCTTGACATAAGCCAGAAAAAGCAAGTATGCTTGCTTACGTAGACAACAGAAGACTAGCCAGAAATTCTGGCTTTAGCGGGTTGATTTTTTGGCTAGCTTCTCTGTGTCTAAGTTTCTCACTCAGCAGTAAAACTGCTGTGATGTGGCTCCCCCACGCCTAAACCTTTGCGTGGCAAGTATGGAGCAAGCACCCGCACCATTGCCAAGCGGCCCCGGCGCGGAAACACCCTAAAACCGTCTCAAAACCCAAATTAACGGAGGTAAACACCGACTCACAAACGCTCAAACCCAGTGATAACAAGCATTTAACAAAAATGACCCAACTGCGATCGCAGTAGCTAAACACCTGTATACACAGGTTGAAGTGGCACTTAAGACCTATTTAAGTGCGAATTAAGCGTGACTATGCAGAGATTTAAGACCCACCATGACCCTGGTATGCAATGACTATGGAAACACTAGAAGCCACTAGTAACGGCAATAAAGCAACACCGAAGACCGAGGATAAACCGAAAAAAGACAAACAGAAACGGCACTTGCCATCGTTGCCAAGTGCCGCATCTGCCGCAGACATGAACCCAGTAACTTTTTCTGGGTTATCAGACAAAACTGCTGTGGAATGGAACTCTTTGAAAAATTACGAGATGTTCAGCTTATCGCCTGACGGCTCGTTTCCCATGATGAAAGTCAGCCGTTCCAAAGCGGTGAGACTTGCCGACCGTCAAGTGATGATGGTCGGCTCTGGACGCTGTTACCGCGTTTCGTTGTCTAACCACTGAACAGAAAACAAGCTTTAGCTTGCCCTAGAGCTTGTTTTAAACCGTCTCTACTTAATAATCAAAATTTACCATGACTAACGACCAACCACTAACACCCAAACAACAAAAAGTAGTTGATGAATTTGAATCAAGCCGCCCTGGGTTGGGCGCGATCGCAGAAAATAACATCCGCCACAACGATAAAACCGGCTGGGCTGACATCATCGCTGATACCCCAGAGGATGAACTGGTAGCCCGTGAAGGCTTCTCTAGCAATTCTTTTATGTATAAGAGGATTGGCGGATGAAAACACTCTCTGAACTAGTAGCCGAAGCCTCACTGCTAATTAGTGAAATTTACCTTCATCCAGACCACCAGGCTTTGATAGAAAAAGGATATTACCCAGACTTGACCGTGGGTGATGCCTTTACAGCGCTTGCTTACCTAACTTCTGAAATCAATCCACCAGTAATTACAGTTCCTGAAATTCCTGAAATTGAGGTGACTGATGAATCAAGAGCGTAGTCCGTGGCTGGAAGCTGCGATCGCGATCAACGAAGAACTTAAGAAGCAGCCACCAGAGGTTCAAGTTTCTATTCGGCGCATGGATCGCAAAACCTACCCCGAAACTTGGAAGGCAATTCGAGAGCGGGAACAGGGAGCAGAGGGGGAATCGAAATGACCCAAATTTCTATTCTTATCCTCACCCTAGCAGCGATAATCATCGGCATCATTGCATTGTGCAAGCAGCAAAGCCAGCACCCAATGTACTTGAAAATTGAGGTGCAGTATGGGAAATGACCTAATAGATATCAAAGTTGCTGCACCTCCCAGAACTGCAAACGCCCACACTTGGGTAGAGATGCACTTGCCAGACGGTAAAACGTTACTGCGTTACTGTGCATGGGGAATAGGTAGGTTATGTTTTTCTGCGTCTTTATTCACCGTAAGCATTAGCCGGAATGCTTTTAAATTCGGTATTTGGCTATGTGACGGCTTTGAATCGGGGGTCAAGCGCTTGCTCAAAGTATATGATGCTCTGCCTTACGCCGGAACTCCCATGACCCAAGTCATTGAAGCGTCAGCCGTTCCAGTCGATGAACCACTGGAAATCATCACCGATATCATCGCCGCCATAGAAGGCAAACAGGTGATGATCATTGGTGAAATGGGCACGGGCAAAAGCACCCTAGCCCAATACCTCGCCTACACAGTGGGCGGACGGGTTCGCGTCTACGAGTGCGAAGGCACACCGACCGATTGGCAAGGGCTTGAGGTGATAGGAAAAGGCGAGAACTGGGCCGCCATTGAACGCGGCATGGCTGAGGATCTGGAGGATTTAACTAACCAGTTACAAACCAGAACTGAACGCGGTGATGCTGCTTTGGATGGTACAGAACGAGTCATGATCGCTGAAGAATACCCTGAATTGGTTTCCAAAGTGTCCAGCTCGTCCGAATGGCTGGAACGTCACGCTAGAAGGGGACGCAAAGGAAGACGGTTCACAGTTTTACTCTCACAGTATGACCGCGTAGCCGCCTGGGGGCTTGAGGGTAAGAGCGATTTAGCCGATGCTTTCTACCGTATTCGGTTGGGTAAAAAGGCTCTAGCCCACGCCAAATCCTTGAAAAACGAAGCGCTTATTAGCTGGTTAAAAGCCGACCAATCACACTGTTTGCTCGACGATCAGCCGCTCAAACTCCCTCCATACAGGGAGATGAAAGCCGCAGTGCTGCGCGGTGGTTCAACCATATTCCAACCATACTATGACAATGCGATCAACCCTAAAAAATCACCTGAAAATGACCTCAAACCCGCTCTGGGCAAGGATTTTGAGGAAAATTGTTCCGATAACGACCGGGTACTTTGGCGGTTAATTCAACGCCTGGGGGAGGGAAAAAGTGATAGTGCGATCGTGACTGAGGTGCTTGGCTTCACTGGCAAGCGCTATGGGGAGGGGGCAGCGCTGCTGGAGCGACTGAGGAAGCAGTTCGGGGGATAATTTCAAAGCGATCGCGCTTTGGGAGGAGTGCGATCGCAATTGATAAATCGATCCAAGCACTTGAAACAGGACTTGTAAAACATATCACATTCATCATGACCAAAAACATAGAATTCATTACTTTTCACGATTTAAACAGAGACAACAAGCATGGTTTTTCTTCCAAAGCATTTCCGCCTAACGAACAAACTTTAGTGCTTAGAGAGCAAATTATTCCTGGTGCATTTGGCTATCCAAATATGTATATCCGGCACATGAAATTAAGATATGAAAATCAAGATTACCCAATAATTTGCATGACCGATTATGAACTTGATGAAGTTAAGAAATTAGAAATTATTGCGGGTGTTGTGAAGTTTTTAGGAGAGTCAAAAGCTTGATGTTTGGCTTTGATGGTGATACCAAGGGATTGAAAATTATTCTCAAACGAATTGCCAGCAATGATGATTCAGGAAAGTTAACTCATAAAGAAGTGAGAGCTTATGCAAGGTGTATGCTTGCACTTTTTGAAAACTTGAGAATAGATACAGAGTTAGAAGCAGAAATCAAAATTTTGCTTGCAGCGCTTTCTGGAAGTGGCATTCCTCATTACGATCGCTCATTTATAGCTTCAAAACTATTGGAATTATTCGAGCTAAACGATAAATTAGAAGTTGAACAAATCTCAAACGAGCATTTTTAAAATGACTAAAAATTCAAATAATATTGCAGAACCAGATCCATCGTGGGATTACTACATTACTTACCACAAACTACTCAAGGGTAAATTTCATCTCGACGAATTGATTAAATACATTTCCAAGTTTGAAGAAGCCAGCACTGAAACTAATGAATTTTTTGAAAAAGATTTATCAACGATTCTCAGAATTTTAGAATCGACATTGCCAAAGATAGAGACTGAGTAACCGCCTGATGAATCGTAATTGCGATCGCGCTTTCTTCTGCGCGGGCTACTTGACCCGGTAGCCGAAACGTGAGTTTATCTCACGTCGCGGACGGACTCCAAATCCGACGTACAGCACATACACACAGCAGCTTAGGGCTTTTATTGCGAAACAAGCTTATGGCTTTCAATGATTCATAAGCTCGGCTGCTGTGAGTGTGCTGTTCCCCCCCCTATGTCGCCGCAGTTCGCGCTGCGGCATTGCCTTGAGAGTGAACTAGGCTCAAAGTGGCCTTCGGGTGATTCGCAGGCATGACACCAGGGACATAAGACAGAACCACCCAGGAGGAACTGAATGATTAGAATTTTGGGACTTGATGTTAGCAAGTCCTCAGTTTCGGCTTGCCTGCTCACGGATAAGCCCTCAGATCCACGTCAATTCTACTACGAGTGTCCGTTTTTAAAGTTGAGTGCTAACGCCAAGGGTATTCAAGATTTACTCGCGCTCAACGCGGACATTGCACTACTAGAACCAACTGGCAACAACTACAGCAAGCTTTGGGGCACTCACTTAGCCCGCGCCGGGGTAGAAGTTCGGCTGGTAGGTCACAAGGAATTGCGAAATTATCGAGCTAATCACCTGGCATTACCAGACAAAGACGATGATGCTGATGCTCTCGCCCTTGGCTGTTACTACTTCGATTACCACCAAGATCCGCGTCGGTTTGTCCAAATTCGCGATCGCGAAATAGTCAGAATCCGCGAGTTAGTGCTGAGACTTGCTCACCTTAACCGCGTTCAATCACCAATTATGAATCGTGCGCGGCAAGATTTAGCGTGGCAGTTCCCAGAAGTTGCACTGGTAAAGTCCCGGCGGGGTGAATTAGGTGAAGCGCCAATGCTTTGGGGCTGGCTTGCTGGAATTCGCAAGAGCAGCCGCTACGACCGACTTTACTCTCAATCTGTCGGTTTAGGAATCAGTGACACTGTTCGAGAACACGCAAAACGAATCTGCGACCTCCAGCGTGAGGAACACGTCATTGAGACAGAGTTACGCCAATTGCTTGCTGATTCTAGATTTGAGCATTACCGCGCAGTCTTCAAAAAGTTTGGATTTGGCGATCGCCTAACTGCGATCGTTCTCTCCCAGATTTACCCCATTGAGGGATTTTTACTAGATGGTAAGCCAGAGGTTAGAATACGCCAGGGGCGAAACTCCAAAAAGCCCACGAAACGCCACCTTTCATTGAGGAGATTTCAGAAAGCCCTCGGCGCTGCTCCCTCAATGGAAGCATCAGGCGATAGCCGTAAATCTAAAGTAGTAGGCGGATCGGATTTGTGCCGTAAATCTCTCTGGCAGTGGGTTTTTACTCGCATTGAACCGAAGCGATCGCGACTCAAAAATGAAATTGGCAAAACTTTAGGCGAACAGTTAGATACTGAAAAAGCTGCGGGCCGTCCTGTGAAGCTTGTCAGGAATCGGATTGCAGCTAAAGGAGCAAGGTTGCTGTTTAGAGAATTAGTTAAAGGCTTGACGTGACAAAAAAGGAATTATGACTCAGCATATTGAATCAGAAGAAGAAATAGATTTTGTTTATGAAAGCATCAAAGAAGATTTAGGGTTTGAGCTAGATCCTGAAAATTATACAAATAGGGCAGAGTGTCCAAACTGCGGCTCTCACATGATTGTCTGGGATAAAATGGAAGAAGCTAACCGTTGCGAAGAATGCGACTGGTTTGGGTAGGTAGTTTGATTGAGCCAAGAGACAAAATGGAGATTACGCCCCCTGCCCCAATTGTCTAGAGTGAATCATTAGTATCACCAAATGATTTCATCTGTAACTCGACTGCGTTGACGTAACCTTGATCGTTCAACACTTTCGCTGGCAACTTATTAGCTCTGATAGCAGCTTTAACCACATTTTTCGCAGTCAAGTATCCGGTTTGGTATTTGAATAACAAAGTGCCTCCACTAGGAATACCCTGCTCTTTTAAATAACCTTGATAAGCTAAAAAGGCAATATTAAAGGGTTGCAGATATTTAGTCTCTGTAGGATTTCCACGTAAAGTATTAGAGTTGACATCTGTATTTACTTGTCCACCATTGTTATTATTAACTGTTTGAGCGCCAGCAATCCCAGGTACAAAAGCAATGGAAGTAATGATAAGTACAGAATTTAACAAGGTTGTGAGTTTCATGATTTTATCCTCAGTAGAGATTCATCTTTGTTTATTTATCAATCAACCGTTTAGGTTAGATAACTTATTAAAAACTTGAGTCAAAATTTTAAAAAACTATTACAGAGTAATAATGAAAAGTTTGAAAAATTTATTAACTTTGATAAATTAACTTTGATAAAAATATCTAAGTTAAAACTCAAGTCTACAGAGAGAATTTAGTTCATTCAAAATTCCCATAACCCATCATGTAATAGGCGATAAAAGCGCTATCAAAGGGTTTGAGATAATTGACATTTGTAGAATTTTTGGGAAAAGCATCAGAATTAACGGCTATCTTAATTGATGGGCTATTGTGATTCTTGGCTGGATGAAAGCTAGTGATTTTAGGCATAGAATTAATCCAAGCAATAATCTGAGTAGAATTTATCAAGTTTGGAAATTTCATAGATTTATCCTCAACAGAACAAGATAAAATCAGTAGTCTATAGTAAGAGATTTCACTGTTTTATTAATCTCAACTTTTTATAGTGATTTCAGGTGATGGGTTGATTTATTAATTACCCAAACGGGTGAGTCAAATTTACCCAAAATAGAGAAATTGGGAATTTGGAGAAGGTTTAGTAATAACTTAAAAGAAGCAAAGATATGCTAGAGAAAATACTTCGCTGAAAAGTATTTATAGAAGATGCGTTAGGGTAACTTACCGCAGGCATCGTCTACTCACATATCTAGATATTTTTTACTTAAGGTTATAAACCAAAATTCAACTTTATTTTGGCTAAACTTTCGATACCAATATCCTAGAAAATCTTTTTAATAGAAACAAACGTTTTTAATTTTCAAATTAATAAATAAAAGTGATTGTAATTAATACTGGAGGGAAATTCCTGCAACATATTGCCTCTTCGTGACCTCTGAACTCTTTTGGCAGGGTTACAGGTTCCATAAATGCACTACAAATAAGCTAATAGTGTCAAAATGTTATGTGTATAGTTTATTTACAAGGTCATTTATGCCGAAAGCAATTTGGAATGGAGCAGTTTTAGCCGAGAGTGATAATACTGTAGTTGTGGAAAACAACCATTATTTCCCTGTTGACGCCATTAACAAGCAGTATTTTACAGAAAGCAACACCCATACTACTTGCCCTTGGAAAGGTGTCGCTAGTTACTACAGTATCGAAGTTGATGGGCAAATCAATAAAGATGCTGCTTGGTATTATCCCAGCACCAAGGAGAAGGCTAAAAATATTGAAGGTTATGTAGCCTTCTGGAAGGGTGTAAAAGTTGAGGCTTAATAAAGATTCCTGGAATTATTTTAGTTTCAGGTATTGAGATTACGTTCAACTAATTGCCCATAAAATAATTAGTCCGCACAGGCGGGCTAATTATTTAAACTATTTTATTTAGGAATTTCTTTTAATAGGTAATTATAGCTTCGCCTTGCGAAATGCTGCTTGTTTTGTCTTCGCCAGCTATATACTATCAGCAGATTTCAAAGAAAGCGAGGTACACAATCTAAGTCTGTTACCCAGGTATAAAGCGTGTTTTACTCCTGAATTCTGCTGTATCAGCGATCGCACTACGTTCGGGTACTCTTGTAAGAATTCGGATTAATTTGTCAAAATTCAAAAAGCCTGAGATATTATTCTTACATATTTTAACTGAATATTAATCATCTTTATTGACTAATTTTTGTTGGTTTTAGCCATGCAAAAACCTGCGTAACTGTTAAATTAAGTTGCAAAAACTCTGGTACAGGCAATACTTCATCTCCAGTCATTTCTATAGGTTGCTGTCCTGGCAAAAATACCAATACTAAGCGTTCATCGGGATCGAGCAACCACCCTAATCTAGTGCCGTGTTTTAGACAGTGAAGAATATTTATAATTACCTTGGTTGTATTCTGTTCTGGCGAAAGAATTTCAATTGTCCAATCAGGGTAAATTCCAAAAACATTTTCAATTTCCCCATTAGCATCAAAGGGAATCCGTTCCCAAGCAAATACACTCACGTCTGGTACAATCGAACGTCCGCCAAATGTGCAGCGTAATTCTGGAAAAGCCAAGGCAATTTCTTGTTCTTCAGCAATTTGGCTAATTGCATTGCAAAGTTTTAGTTGTAGCCGGGAATGTTTGCCTTGTGGCATTGGTTTTTGGTAGATACGACCGTCTATAAATTCACTAGCAGGCTCTGTTTCTGGCAGTTTGAGGAACTCTGCTAAGGAGATTGATTTGTGCAGCGTACTTGTCATAGCTGTGCAAATGCCATATTTGATTGGAATCTTAGCATTTTCTGTCCTGGGATTTTAGGGAGTGAGCCTATTCTTCTTGATGTTTTTGCTTAAAATTAGCTAATATTTGTTGAATTTCTTCTGCTGAAATGTCTTCTTGTTCAGATTTTGAGTAGATGGTTACTAAAAGGTTCCCTTGACTTCAATTGCTTTCATTTTCCTGAATCTGAGTTGTGCTGTTAATAGTATAGGACTTGTATATATAAGTTTTGCTTAAGCTGTGGTAACGATCGCATAAGTGTTTGCCACAAATAGATCAGTTTTGGTAACGAAACAATTTAATTGATAAGTTTTGCTTAAGCTGTGGTAGCGATCGCATAAGCATTTGCCACAAATAAATAAGTTTTGGTAACGATCGCATAAGTTGTCGTTACCAACGGATAAGCGTTCGTAACAAAACAGGTTGTGTTGGTAACGAACGGATAAGCTGTAGTAACGACAACAACTTTATTTCTTACGTCTGTTTTTGTGTTGCTAACAAAAGCACGAGGTGTTGCGATCGTATAACTCAGTTTTTTAACCCACGGAAGTGAGTTTGGTTTGTATAGCCGTTCGCCAAAGCACTAAAAGCGGTGCGTTAACCAAAGGCTAACGCACCCTACAAAAATATGTGAAACCTAATTATGAATTATCAATTATCAATTAGACGCTGCCTTATCTGCTACAGGATGAATTATTTCCTCCAACGTTTGGAGTAACTCTTGCTCGTTATAAGGTTTAGAAAAGTAAGCTCGCGCCCCCAATTGCATAGCTAGTTGCCGATGTTTATTGCTGCTACGAGAAGTCAGCATGGCAACTGGAATATTTTTTGTCTCAACGTCTGAATTTACCTTACCTAAAAAGCCATAACCATCAAGGCGAGGCATTTCAATATCGCAAATTACCGCCTCAACTCTCAATCCATTATGGAGTTTTTCTAAGGCATCTTGACCATCTTTAGCTTGCTCTACTTGATATCCTCCTTTTTCAAGAGTCAGCGCTAAAAAGCGGCGAACATTAATCGAGTCATCTACAATCAAAATTGTGCCTTTTTGCTTAACAGCAGCTGCTGATATTTTATTTTCATCAAATATGAGGAACGGTGTTTTTAACCTTGCTGATGGTAATTGAGTACCTCTGGGAGTCTTCCGACTTGTAGCAATCCAATACAGCAACTCATTGACATTAACTAGTGGCACTACGCGACCATCACCGAGAATTGTGCAATTGCTAAAGCCTTCAGGTAAAGGTATATTTCCCTCGACTTGGCGAATCGCAACTTCCTGTTCACCCCAGCAACGATCTATTTGGATTGCTACTGGCTGATTATTACCTTTGACTACTAACACACTATTAGCATTAATTGCTGCTGGAGTATCTAATTCTGAAGTATCGTAGCGCAGACAATTAAATTCTAAATAACGAGTCAGGCGAATTAGTGGTAGCATTGTTCCTTGCCAATTTAAGACTTCGCTACCAGCCATTTGGAAAACTCGGTCGTTTTGGAGTAAAGATATTTCTGAAATGACATCAGTGGGAAATGCCAATAGCATTTTGTTGATTTCTACCAGCAGAACTCGCGCCACCGAAAGTGTAAATGGTACTGACAAGGTGAAGGTAGTACCAACTCCTGGTTCCGTATCAACTTTCACATCTCCGCGAATCAGTTTGAGGTTGTTGCGAACCACATCCATACCGACACCGCGACCAGATAATGCTGTCACTTGCTCGGAGGTAGTAAAACCTGGTTCAAAAATTAGTGATAAAAGTTCTTCATCACTAGCATTAGCGAGTAGAGAAGCATCCAATCCCATTGCTAGGGCGCGGGTGCGAATTTTCTCTAGAGAAATGCCCCAACCATCATCACGAATAGTAATCAGAGTGCGATTACTGCGGTGAGTCGCTGTAATTTCAATCAATCCTTGTTCTGGTTTACCCAGAAGACGGCGAGTGCTAGAGTCTTCGATACCATGATCGAAAGCGTTTCTTAAGAGATGCATTAAAGGTTCGTTTAATGCTTCTAAAATGCTGCGTTCAATTAAAGTGTTCCCACCTTCAATTTTTAACTGGACATTTTTTCCATACTCTACATTTAAATCGCGCAAAGCTCTAGGAAAACGTTCAATTAAATCAGACAGTGGCCGCATTCGGATGTGATTTAGCTTTGTTTGTAACTGTTTGGATGTTTTGTTGAGTTTCCGAGCGATATGGTCTGTATCATCTACACTGAGTTGAACGTCAGTTGTAACTTCCTGTACCTGAACAATGGTTTCCATAACTTCCTGCGATCGCAGGTTTAAATCGTTATAGCGATCCATTTCTAAAGCATCAAATTCCCTCTCTGTACCTTGTATTTGTAGACTATTTTCAGCTTGCCCCTGCACCCCAATCGACATCCCAACTTGAGTAGAAATTTTGTCATATACTATACGCAATTCCTGGTTTTCTCGGTCGAGAACTTGGACTCGTTGGTTGAGGTTACGAACGAGTTTGCGTAATCTTTCTAATTGGGAATTTAAGCCATTTCGCTGAACAATCAGTTCGCCAAATAAATCATTAATTTGCTCTAATTGTTTGCTGGGAACTCGGACACTATTTTCATGGGTTTCCCGTTCTTTAACAACACCATTTTGCTCAGTTTTGCCTTCAGCCAACTTGGCATCTGGAGGATTACTTTCTTTAGTAAAGATTGTATTGTGTTCAGTGACATTGACCGCATTAACATCATCGGCAAATTCTGCATCTACAAATGTAAAATTAGCAGCGATACCTGCACTTGGCTGTGTCAATGCTTCATCATTTGTCCAATTTTCTCTAGTGTTTTCTGGTTGCCAAACAGATGTTGACACCACTTCTGTGTCTGTGGCGACATCTGGTATTACTTCTGCTGGTAATAGTGCCAGCGATGGCGTATAACTATTATTTAAGTCAAGTTCTGTAGGCAAATTATCTAATTGATTCGTCAGCACCAAAGCTTGCGATCGCCGCCATGCTTGCAGTGCTAATTGGGCAATTTCGGGAATACGCCTACTGCTAACAGTTTCCAATTGCTGCGTTACTGACTCACAAAGCTTGGTAAAAGGTGCCAACTGAAGCATTTCACCCAAACCGCTCAATTCAGCCGCCATGAGCGCAATTTCTTCATGCAATCCGGGCTGTTCGCTGTCTGCCAATATAGATTCTAGACGCTGCAAACACTCTTCTACCTCTGTGCTAAATAGCAAGGGAATAACGTCTTGCCCATCTTCTGGGGATAGCATGGTTGAGGCATCCTCAGGGCTGGGGTCGCCCAAGCGATCGTGCAACTCATCAAAAATTGGGTAACAAAAGGTTGCTAACCATGCATCTTCGACAACATTTCCTCCTGCGAGCAATTCTACAATCTGACGCAGCCAGTCAACTCCAGATAGCAATAAACTTTGCAACTGGGTATCAATTTCGAGAGAATTTTTTTTAGTTTTTAAAACTTTAAAAGAATCTTCCAGACGGTGAGATAAATCACTTAGCGATCTAAATCCCATCATCCCCGCGCCACCTTTGATAGAATGAGCGGCTCGGAGTGCAGCATTGATTTTATCCAAATCGATGTGGTTGCTAGTATCGATTTCTAACAATACCGATTCTAAGGTATTTAAGTAATCGGTTGCTTCTTCCAGAAACTGCATCTGGATTTCTAGTTCTTTGTCTTGTAGCATGATTTTTGTCCTTAGTCATTGGTCAATCAATTTCGGATTTTAGATTGCGGATTTTAGATTTTTTTTCAATCCCTTCGGGTGACGCTCGTGCCTCGCTAACGCTGCGCTATCGGCAGTTGCTCATGGGGGAAACCCCCAAGACCGCACTACCTCACCAAAATCTAAAATCTAAAATTTGCATGGTCATTCGTCATTAGTCACTTGCAAACAGCAAAGGACAGATAACAAATGACAAATGACAAACTTAACTAACTTTGAAAGCCTCAACAGTCTCTTGCAACTGCTGGGAAATCTCCACAGTTTGTTGCAGCGATTGGGAAACTTGGCGAGAAGAATCGCTGGTACGTTGTGATATAGCAGCAATATCTTTCATCAATTGGCTAACACTTTGCGATGTTTCAACTTGAGATGCAGTTGTATTGGAAATTGACTGCACTAAGGAATCGATTTGACACGATACATCCAAAATTTCACTCAGACTTTGTTTAGCCTCCTCCACAATTCGAGTCCCTTCTACCACTTGGGTGGTTCCTATTTCCATCGCTTGCACCACTTCACTGGTTTCTCGTTGGATATTTTCAACAATTTGTTCAATTTCTTGGGTTGCTGCGGCACTCCTGACTGCTAGTTCGCCGACTTCTTCAGCCACTACGGCAAAACCTTGACCTTCTTCACCTGCACGCGCTGCTTCAATACCAGCGTTAATGGCAAGCAAGTTAGTTTGAATAGCGATTTGGTTAATTAAGGAAACTACGCGAGAAATTTGTTGCGAAGACTCTCCCAAACGTTTCACTTTCTTAGCTGTTTCACCAACGGTTTCCCGCAAAGACAGAATATTTTGTACTGTTAAATCCATCGCGTGTCCACTCTTGGTAGCAGTGTGAGCTGCGTGGTTGGCGACGAAGGCAGCTTTTTCGGCACTTTCGGCTACGGCTTTCATCGATTGGGTCATTTGGTCAACAGCATCGAGGGTGCGATTGATTTCGGCAGCTTGGGTAAGCGCTTCCTCTGCTAGATGGCGGATGGCTCCTTCGTTAGAGCCAATGGCACTATTCACATGGATAGCAGCTTTTTTAACTTGAGTAACAATGTCCCGCAGGCTTTCCACAATGGAGTTGAAAAAGTCGGCAACAGTACCTATTTCTCCGGCGGTTACGTCTGCACGTACTGTTAAGTCGCCACTGGCTGCACCTTCTACATCGTTGAGGAGTTGTAAAAGTTGTTGTTGCAGTGTTTCATCTGACCCAGTTACAGCAACATTTCTGACTTTTTCTATTTCTTCTAATAGCTTGGCTTGTTCTAAGGCATAGCCGACTTGAGTTGCTATTTGTTGAAATAAGTCAAGTTCCGGCTGTTGCCAAACACGAGGAGTTTCGCAATGATGAGCAATTAATAAGCCTAAAAGTTTCTCTTGAGCCAGAATCGGTACAATTAAATGACCTTTGACAGCAAATTTTTCCAAAAGTTGGATGTAACCGTCGGCATTTTTCAAGTTTTGGTCTTGATGAATATTGGCAACCGCTTGCACCTGTCCATCATGATAACTTTCTAGATAACGTTCCCGAAAATAGGGGTCGTCAATTTGCACTCCCAGCATTTCCGGCCAATTCCCATTTACCGATTCCGCAACGACAACGCCAGCCAAAGTGTGTGGATTTACACTATAAATGATTACCCTGTCTGTTTTTAGCGATCGCTGAACTTCTTTCACTGCTGCATGATAAATGTCTTCAGTTTTGAGAGTTCTCCGAATCTGTAGGGTAATATCTGCTAGTAATTTTGCGCCTTCAAGGTCGATTTCCTGTTCCTTAACCAAGACCTGCAATTGTTCGGCCATCTGGTTGATATTTGCATTCAGTACCCCTAATTCGTCTTCTCTTTCGATTTCCAAACGGGTATTGAATTTACCTTGACCGAGTTTTGCTAATGCCGCAGTGGCATTGAGAATTGGCTGTGTAGTCAGTTTCGCTAACCGAGATGCGATCGCACCTACAATTAATGCAGTTACTCCTGTACCGATGGCTATAATCCACAACAATTGTCTTTGCGGCTCAAATACAATTGCGGTATCTGTAGATAAAAGTACCTGCCAGTTTAAATCAGGCAATCCATCTACCGTACTAGCTGGTACGTAGCTAACTAGTTCTTGTTTCTTCTGAGTTTTCGGAACTTCTATAAAACTATTTACCTTTTTGGCTGCCAGCAGTTTAGGTAAATTAGAATACTCTGCCTTAGCTTCTTTCCCCAATAATTCCTTTCGGGGACTCAAGAAAACTGTTCCCGAAGCATCAAGCAAATGGTATTGTTGTCCATTGGCTACGTAATTTTTGATGACTTCCTCTAAAGATTTTACGGGCATACGTGCTTGTACCACACCAATAGTTTGGCCCGTCCTTGTCTCTTTCACGGGTGCGGCTAGATAAATACTCACTACACCAGTATTTGTTGCTGCTTCCGGTTTACTGATAACAGGAGTATCTTTTTGTAAAGCGTCTTGAAAATAAGTACGGTCTTTTTGATTTTCCAGGGGTTCGCCTGTGGATTGGACAATCAAATTACCTTGGCGATCAAAAACAGCAATACTGTCGTAAGCTTTGTAGGCTTCAATAACTCGATCTAAGACTGCTTGTTTTTCTTGAGTAGTGATACTAGCTTGAGAATTTGTCAAAAATAGCAAGTTTGATATTACCTGAATATCTCCGTAGCGTCCCAACATGAAGCGGTTAACTTTATCACTTAAGCCAGTGGCTTCGGCTTGTTGAGATTGAGTAATTTGCTTAGTAATAGATTTGTTGGCAAAACCAAAAGCGATCGCGCCGATGCCCAATACTGGTATTGTACCGATTGCGATCGCCAAAATAGTCGCTTTCTTAACCAATCCCAGCCTTGTAAAAAAGGCAATACCCTGATTTGAAGAAGAATTATTAGCAGTTCCAGTAGTTAGCTTAGTTGGTAGCTTTACTACAGTCCCAATAGCTTTTTGAGATGAAATCAGTGATGCTCGATTTTGAGCGCCATTACCTTGATTCGTGTTGGTTTTATTAAACATAAAAGTAGTTCTCCTAAGTATGTGAATAAGAACACTAAAAATCTTTTTTTAGTAATACACCCTAATCACTGCGGAGAATAGAAGACTGCACAATTGCCTGTGCATCTAATACCAGTAATATTTCTTCTTGTTGCACAACGCATCCACATAAAAAAGGAACTAAACTGGATGCGACTTGTCCTATAGGAGAATGAATATCATCAACTATAAACTTGGTTGTACCTTTTATTTCTTGCACAACTAAGCCCAACACCAATGATTCCACTTGGATAACGATTATATTGTACTGTCGCAGTCGATAATCTAGGGATTCTAAATTAAGCATTTTGGGCAAATCAACTACCCAAATTATCCGACTCCGCCAATTCATTAATCCTAAAATGCAGGGAGCCATATTGGGCATCGAGGTGATAGATTCAATGGGCACAAGAATAGCTTCTTGTGTATGCTTCATTGATAAAACAGCAGTAGTTTGTTGATTTAGCTGAAACTTCAAATAACCATCTGCTAAGTTATTTGGGCTTGTTTTTGAAGGAAGAGTAATGTTTGTAGTAGTCATTGATTCAAATTACCACTGATTTAATAGTATGTAGGAGATGTTCGCGGGTGTAAGGTTTAGTTATATAAGCATCTGCACCTTGTCTCATCGCCCACAAACGATCAATTTTTTGATTTTTAGAACTACAAACCACAATCGGCACTTTTGCAGTAATCGGATTTCTTCTCAGAGAACGGCACAATTCAAATCCGCTCATTTCTGGCATGACGACATCAGTAACGATCGCATCTGGTTTTTCTAACACAGCTTTTTCTAAACCCTCTTTTGCACCACTTGCCTTAATTACGTTGTAACCACTCTCTTTGAGATAATGACTCATTAATTCCAATTCGCTGGGAGAATCTTCTACAATCAGAATCGTGCCAAGCAAAGTCAGGCTCACTATTAAATCTCCTAAAAAAATAAATTAAACATATTAGCTTTTTTATAAGAATTCAGAATTCAAAATTCAGGAGTCAGAATTCTGAATTAAGAATAGAACTAGCATAGCTTGTTAGTAGTTTGCTAACTTCTTCAAGTTGAATTTTTAACTCCGAAATATCACCATATTCCAAATCATGGGAAAGAATTAAATAATAACGACATTCTTCCAAAGAGCCTTGTGCAATATTTAAAAAACGTCCTTTATCTGCTAAACCTTTTTTCTTAAAACCTTCAGCTATATTTGCTGGTATAGAAATTGCTGCCCGTCTAAATTGAGAAGTAAGCCCATATATTTCGGATTTAGGAAAGTGAGCAGTAAATGGATACACTAATAAAATAAATTGATGTGCTTTTTGCCAAACTATCAAATCTTGAAATGTCTTCGCTGGCTGTCTCATTTATTCTAACTCCTGAATTCTAACTCCTGAATTCTGACTCCTGAATTCTGACTCCTGAATTCTGAATTCTGATAAATCAACCAAGATGCTTAAAAACCATTTTTAGCAATTCTGATTGTGTAAAAGGCTTAGTTAAATATCCTGATGATCTGACGATTTTAGCCTTCGCTCTGTCGATAAATCCTGTTCTACCAGTCACCATAATTATTGGTGTATTTTTAAAAGCTGAATGTTTCCGTAATAAGGAACATAGCTCATAGCCATCTAAACTTGGCATTTCAACATCTAGCAAAATCAGATCGGGCTTACTCCGCAGAATTTGCATTAAAGCTTTTACCGGATCGTTGATCATCACAACTGAAAATGTGTTTTCATCCAAAAAGTGTTTGATAGAATTCAAAACTGTTTGGCTATCATCAATGCAAGCAATCGTATATAGTTTTTTGCCAGCAGGTAGCTGAGTAATTTTATTTTTTTCAGGAATATCAAAAGCGATTGGTATCGGCAATTTTTGCCCAAGTTTTATTTGCAGTTGTGGCTGAACTTGAGACGTTTGTGTTGTAGACAAAACTTGGGAACCCCCACCAGCCGGAATTGATGACTGGGTATTTTGCCGATTTCGTAACTGTTTTTGACAGTGTTCAACAAGTAACCGTAAATCTAGACGACAGAACTTTGGTAGTTCATCCAAAGAGCTTTCTGGACTAAATTCATAGCTACCTTCTTTTAAACACAAAAATGATTCCATTACTTCTTTTGCCAATTCGTCTATCAGGCTTCCTGCTTGCACAGAGGTAATATAGTCCTGATTTACTAACCAACAAATAGCTTGGTAATCCGCATTTGGTATTGATTGATGTTCATTCTTCGTTTCAAACATCAGCCGCATCTGCACGCGGGTAGCGCTGTTGAGAGCAGGAATTTGCTGGCTCAAGCGCCGTAAGTGGCTGTCGAGGCGCTCAAATAGTTTATCTGAATAGGAGGCATAAGTAAGTTTACCGTCCTCGAGATAAATTGACCAAGAAACTATCCCGGTAAATACGCTTAAGCAACCTGTAGCATGGCGACTAGTTAATTGTGCCAACAGAGATAGCGGATGTAGTTTCTGGAACAACCTGTAGCTACCTATAGGAGTTGTGCTCATTTTGCTTTTACTTCAGCTAAATTCGATACGTGTAAGCTAAATTCGTGCAGAGTTATTCCACAATTGAAATCAAGTAAAAAGTATCAAACTTTTGTATTTTAAAGTACATCAGTTTATATCTAGGTTTGTGGTGAAACTCAAGGACAGTAGCGTTATTTCAGATGAGCAAATCTTAGTAAATTCGTAAATTGTGATTGATTTACTTACTGTTACTGAGATTTATCAACATCTCTCGAAAAATAAGACATAAAAATGTCAAGACTAGATGAAGCCACTTTCCATTGAGTAACCCCAATCTGACCACAGGAATAATACTGATTTTGTTAAGGTTAATATATTTGAACTACAGTATTTATACTTAAGTAAAATTAAGTTTTTCACTATACAAGGATTATATGAAGTCACTTTGCATTGAGTAACTTCAACTTGACCACAGCAATAATACTGATTTCTTGGCAAGAATAAATTTATTTTTTAATACTCACACTTAAAAATGCAGATAAAACACCCTACAAAACTTATCTTTTGTAGGATGTTTTATCGCCGAGAGTACAGCAACGAAACCACTCTCAACGGTGTGTTACGTTTCTAACGCATCTTACCTACGAAAATTGTAGGTTATAAAATCCACGTTTTTAGAGATATTTGTAAAGTCTTAAGTTGTATTTCTTAATCATACAAAGTAGATCGTAGTCTGCTCCTCGCTTGCTTTTAGGGGGTTGGGGTTCTTCTACCTTACTCAACCAAGAACTGCTATAAAGAACCCCTATTTAGTACAGCTTTGCGTAAATTCATGGCGAATTGAGCGTTTAAATTTAAATGTAGAGATACAGGATAAATTAGTTACAAGTAAATGAGACACTGTACTTAGAAACCATTAAAATAGGCTGATAACGATATCTTGAAGTTTTAACTCAAGTATCAGTACCAGCCTAAATAAAGCAATTCAATTTGTTCAAAGTGCGGATGAAAGGACTTGAACCTTCACTCCTTTCGGAACTAGAACCTAAATCTAGCGCGTCTGCCAATTTCGCCACATCCGCATCAGTTCTCTATCATACTATAAAAAATTATTTTTGGGAATAGGGAATAAAGAATGGGGAAGCGCGGGAGGCAAGGGAAGAATAACAACGCCCAATGCCCCATTATATGACTGCAACACGAGGCAGACGATGCTTGAATCCACAGAGAATTTCCCAAGAAATAGTGTTTAGTTGTTCTGCCCAATCATCTGCTGAAATTTCTTCTTTTCCCTGTTCTCCTAGTAAGGTAACTACTTCTCCTTCTTGGATATTAGGTATATTACTTACATCCAGCATCAATTGATCCATTGTAATTGTGCCGATTTGCGACACCCTCTGACCGCGAATTAGCACCTGCATTTTGTTGGAAAGACTGCGAGGAACACCGTCAGCATAGCCAATTCCGACGACGGCGAGGCGAAGTTCACGTGGGGCAATAAATTGATGCCCGTAACTAACACCTGTTCCGGCGGCAATTGTTTTAACTTGGGTAACTCGTGCTTTAAGTTGCAAAACAGGCTTGAGATCGATCGCATTTTGTAAATGGGTTGCTGGGTAGAGTCCGTAAATGGCTAAACCTACTCGCACAATGTCGTAGTGCAATGCCGGATTTGCCAGTGTAGCCGCAGAGTTTGCCAAGTGCAAGCAAGGTGGTTCGATTCCCATTGCTTTGATTTGAGCGATCGCTTCCTCAAATCGTCTATGCTGTTCTTCCATTACCGTCGGATCGGGATCATCAGCTGTTGCTAAATGAGAATAAATACTGGCAATAGAAAGATGTGGTAAACGCTGTATTAATTGCACGAATTCACCAGCTTGCTGCCAATTAGTTCCCAGCCTAGACATTCCCGTGTCTAACTTGATGTGTACGGACACTGGAGAATCACAATTCATCGATTCTAGGGTATCAGAAAATACTAAAGCTTGTTTAGGGCTACAGAGTGTGGGCTGAAGTTTCCAATGGGCGATCGCATGAATCTGCTCTGGTGTATGAGTTGCCCCTAAAATCAAAATGGGTGCTTGAATCCCGCCTTCTCGCAATTGAATAGCTTCTGGAACTGTAGCGACTCCCAGCCAACTAGCTCCCGATTGGATTACGGTTTGGGCGACTGTTACCGCACCATGTCCATAGGCATCAGCTTTTACTACTGCCATCAACTGGGTACGCGGCGATAAAAACTGCACCAATTGCTGCACATTGTACGACAACGCCCCTAAATCAATTTCTACCCAAGCGCGTTGCGAAAACCACGCGTAGGGGTCGCACTGTTGATTAGGAACTACACCAGGGATTTGTTTGCGGCTTAACATTTGTACTGACTCCTATCCCGCCACGGCTAAACTTTCAAGTTATCTATCTATACCCGCTCCTAAAAGCAAGATCAGATTAAATAGGAAGTTTAACCTTCATATTGGAATTGATACAAGATGTTGCGACACTAAAGTTAAGAGTTATGAGTGAGGAGTTAGTGGAACTTTTTTGATTAGTTGACCCTTGATTGTGACTTCTTCAAATTTTTAGTATAAAAAAATATATCTATATCAGTAATGCGAGATGCAACGCGTCCACAGCCCAAGTGCCATACTTTTAAGCGTGAGTATCTCAAGCCAGACTGCCTTCTCTACAAGACGCTACGTGAATGTTTCCCTACCTCGTGAATTTCAAACTCCTAATTTTTAACTTTTCACTCATAAATTAATTTCCGAATTATTCCGAAAGTATAATTTATTCTCATCTCCCTAGCAGGGTGTATTTGTGTTAACATTTATGTAAAGCTAACACCCTGAGCGCAGATAAATGGGGAAGGTTTTAGTCTTAAACGCCTCTTACGAACCTCTCAATATAACGAGCTGGCGTCGCGCTGTCGTTCTGTTAATTAAGGGCAAAGCAGAACGCGTGGAACACAACGGTAAATTCCTTTACTCGGATTTTCCATTGCCGACCGTGATCCGGTTGCGTCATTACGTGCGTGTTCCTTATAAAGAAATTCCTCTGACTCGCCGAAATATATTGCACCGTGATGGTCATGCTTGTCAATACTGTGGTTACACAGGGGATGAGTTGACACTAGATCATGTAATACCGCGATCGCGCGGCGGGGGCGATACTTGGGAGAACATTGTTACCGCTTGTGTCCGTTGCAATGTCAAAAAAGGCAGTCGGACTCCCCACGAGGCTCACATGCCTTTGCGTCATCCTCCCCGCCAACCTTATAGCAGCCTATATTTCGAGGTTAGCAAACATCTTAAGAGTGGACTGCATACAGAGTGGCAAAAGTATGTTATAGGTCTTTGAACAAAAAAGCTGAGGAGCAAAGAAAAAAGAAGAAATACCCTTTTACTTTGGGAAATAGCCAATAACTTTAGTTATGAAGTCTTGAAAAATTGGCAGCTATATGGCTTGCAACGAAGACGCAATGTGTCAACGCTCAAGCTTCTGCATTTGCATGGATATAGAGTTTTCCCTTTGCTCTTCTCCCCTCTGCCTTCTCCCAAGGGGAAACGCTAAAAGTGATCTGCCCTTTTCCATGAGAGTGAACTCTAAATTTTCAGAATTTTCAAAAGGGATACGAGACACGCATTGTTCATCAAAAATAATTGTTAATTGCTCAATAGTCACAATAATGAGAATATTAAGCATAAGAAGATTTCAAATATCAAGGACTAATTCTAAAGTATAAGATAGAAAGTATACCCTAAGTTAGATAAAATCCCTTTGATTCAATTTACAGAAGACAAAAAAACTCCCAAAACAGATTTATGCTGCCAGATACAGCCCGATATACTAAACTTCCTTGCTGTATGCCCTGTAGTGGAATTTAGTTGATGTTAAGCGCTGTTACTGACAAAAAATATACTTAGATGTATAGTGCAATGTCTTGGGATTTTTGCGAAGATCATAATAATGTGGCTAAATTCAGTGAATTGCTGCTCGTGGTATTTCTGAATTAAAGGAGCCTCACACTTTAAAAAAGTTCTTTATGTACTTTAATTCTCCCGTTACTCAGTTTGAGAGTTTGTCATTGACCACAGAGCCAAACCCAGAGGAACCTGAAATCGAGAAAGCGCCAGTGGAAGTTGCATTTAAGAGTCCGTCATTACCGCCATCGGTAGGTGATGGGGCTATATATCTTAGTAACCGTGGTAATTCTCTAGCACAACAAAAGTCAGAAGAATTGCAAAAAACCCTTTTGGCACACCGACACGATCGCCAACTGATAATTCTACAGGACTTTCCTGACCCTGATGCCCTTTCTTGTGCGTGGGCTTATCAGTTAATTGCCCAGCAATATGATATCAAATGCGAAATCATTTATGCAGGTGCATTGAGCCATCAAGAAAATATTGCCTTGGTAAGGCTGACTAACTTACCTATCCAACGCTGGACAACGCAAACCTTGAAAACTAAAGATTTGTCATGTTATCAAGGTTTTGTATTAATTGACAACCAGGGAACCACTTCACAGCTACTATCAGCAGTGCAGCAAGCCGGAATTCCCCTAGTGGTACTCGTTGACCATCACAGTATCCAAGGCGATCTGCACTCAGAGTTTGAGGATATCCGTCCTTACGTAAGAGCCACGGCAACAATTTTTACGCAGTATCTCCAAACAGGATTACTGGCGTTAGATAGTAGCATAAATCAACACGTTAAATGTGCCACTGCTTTGATGCACGGCTTGCGATCAGATACAAATCGGTTAATGCAAGCGCAAGAAGAAGATTTTATGGCAGCTGCATATTTAAGCCGATTTTATGACGCCCAATTGCTGAACGCCATTTTACAGGCGAACCGTTCCAAGCGGGTAATGGATGTGATCGAGCGATCGCTAAAAAATCGCATCGTCCAAAATAACTTTTCCATTGCTGGTGTTGGTTATCTACGCTACGAAGACCGTGACGCCATCCCCCAAGCGGCTGATTTTCTCGTCACAGAAGAAAACGTCCACACTGCCGTAGTTTATGGCATTGTACATGACGAAGACGAAGAATTGGAAATAGTCATTGGCTCCCTGAGAACCAGCAAACTTACCCTTGACCCCGATGAATTCATCAAAGAAGCCTTTGGACAAGATAGTGCAGGGCGCTTTTTCGGCGGTGGAAGGACAAGCGCAGGCGGCTTTGAAATTCCAATGGGCTTCTTATCCGGCAGCAACGAAAATTCCGCTTATGCGAAAATGAAATGGGAAGTATTCGACGCTCAAATTAAGCAAAAACTGCTGAGGTTAGTTAATCCCAGAGACAACCCGATTCAGTCGGAGTAGAGAGATATCAAGGAGACGCGGAGAACTCCTAACTAATCCAGCAGTCAAAGTGTTTGTTAAGATAGCATCCCTTCCCGATTTTTGATAAAAGTCGGGAATTTGGGTTTTATGGCGAATGCTGAACTAAATCAAAGTTAACTTGCGCCTACCTATTTATTTGTGAAGAAGGAGCGCTATGAAGTCTATAAAACTGCAAATCTTGCAAACTCTGTATGAGCAAGATTTTTATGCTTGGGTAGAGCAGACAGCAGAGCTTTTGCAATTGCACCACTGGGACATGCTGGATTTAGAACACTTAATTGAGGAAGTGGTGGACTTGGGTAAGAGTCAACAACGGGCGTTGCAAAGTGCGTTGCGGTTAGTCTTATCGCATTTGTTGAAATGGAAGTATCAATCAGAACGTCGTAGTCACTGTTGGCAAGTGACCATTACCCGTGAGCGACTAAATATAGATGAATTACTGCAAGAAAGTCCTAGCTTGCAGCGTTTTTTAAATGATGCCGAGTGGATTAATACTACCTATCAAAGAGCGCGGCGAGAAGCAATGGTGGAAACAAGTTTATCAGAAGATAACTTTGCGATCGCTTGTCCGTTTTCTGTCGATCAGATTTTAGACTTGGACTTTTATCCTAACGCTGACGAATAACCATATAGAATTTTTGTATAAGTATAAATATGCTCAATATGATGAGGAGCCATCTGTGAAAATTGCTGCAATTTTGTTAACTAATTATCAAGATATGCACTTGGAATGCGAATAATACCTTTTGAATTTCTCATTCCCAGACGCCCTGTTTCGTTACAGACAAAGAAAAAAGAAAACCTTCAGGCATGGAAGAATTTTGTGCGCGTTGAAGCTGAAAAAGTTTGGCAAACTCGGAGCGTCATTAAAAACGGCAATTTACAACTGACGCTAGTTTATCTTTGTGATGATTTTCCGGCTGATACCGATAATATTATCAAGCCGATCCAGGATGCACTTGTAGGCTTAGTTTTTGAAGATGATAGTTTAGTATCAGATGTAGAGAGCCATCGTCGATTTATGTCTGACCGAATTGATAAAATAAATCTACCTTCGTTATTACAGCGTGCTGTGGACACAGGTAAAGAGTGTGTTTATGTAAAAGTAAGTGAATCTCAACCATTGGAAAAATACTTATGACTAACAATACTAAAATTATATACGAGGAAAAACTGAAATCTCTGGCACAGAAGTACGAAAGTCAAGGGTTTCAAGTTTTAACTGGACTCAAAACAGATGAATTACCATTCGATTTGGGTAACTATCAGCCAGATTTAATTGCGATTAAAGACGGTTCAGGTTTAGTAATTGAAGTAAAAAACAGCCTCAGCCGTCTGTCGGTCGATCGTTTACAAGTTTTAGCAAAGGAAGTGAGCAAACATCCAGGCTGGCGTTTTTTATTGGTAACGCTTGAAGACATAGAAGCCAAATCATTACCTGGAACATCTGAAGAACTTCCTTCATGGCAAGAACTAAAGGAGCAGTTTGATCAAGCACATAAACTTACTGAAAATGAGGAAATTCAGTCTGCTTTTCTTTTATTATGGAGTATTTTTGAGGGAGTTTTAAGGAAGCGGGCAATCGATGTATCAATTCCTATTGAACGTTTCCCTGTTATAGGTTTAATAAAACATATGTACTCTTTAGGAGAGTTATCAATCTCTCAATTCGACCTTGTTCAAGCTTGTTTTGAAGTTAATAATCGTCTTGCTCACGGATATATTGAAAACCTAAATTTGCCATTGGTATGTAATTTGGACAATTTGGTTAGTGAATTGTTAACTGAATGGAAAATCCAATTCGATGTTAGTCAACTTTCATCAGAGGGTCTAGCTGCTTTTCGTACCTGGTTTGTGGAATTCGATGTAGCAGACCGGGATAAACCACAAGAATTAAGCCAAAATTTATTCAATCTAATCCTTTTTTTATCACTAGGAAATGAGAAACTAAATAAGGAATTAAACGTAAACGATAAACAGCTTATAAATGTCGAATTAGATGTTAGTCAGCTTTTACCAAAGGCTCTGGCTGCTTTTCGTGCCTGGTTTGCGGAATTCGATGCAGCAGCCTGGGATAAACAGATTGAAGAAGATGTCGCTGCTGGTCGGTTAGATGTATTGGCAGAGAAAGCACTCAAACATCTCCGAGAAGGGCGTTGTACCGATCTGTGAAACATCGAGCAACCCCTGATTTTTGGTATTACTATCGCCAGTTACCAATTGATATCCAAGAGCTTGCTGATCGATGTTATGAGTTTCTTCGGGAAGATCCTAAGTATCCATCATTGCATTTCAAAAAAGTCGGTCAGTTTTGGTTAGTGCGTATTGGTATATATTATCGGGCGCTTGCTGTAAAAGAAGATGAAAATTTTGTATGGTTTTGGATTGGATCGCATCCAGAGTATGACAGATTGCTAAGTGGTGGATAGCGTTCTAACATTGCCTAAGAGCAGCCTAACTGATCGTTCACAATACAAAGTATGGAATTATACTTAATTCGTCATGGCATCGCCGAAGACAAGGGATTAGGCATCAAAGATGAGGAGCGCAGCCTAACCAAAGAAGGAAGGCAAAAAACTGAGAAAGTTGCCCAGAAACTTGTTAAATTAGGTTTAAACTTTGATTTAATTCTCACCAGCCCCTTGGTGCGGGCGCGCCAAACGGCTGAAATCCTGATAGCAGAAAAACTAAGCTCCCAGTTAGAGGAATCTAGCCACCTCGCTCACGATGGTCAAATTTCTAGTTGGCTAAAAGAGTGGTTAGAGCCAAGAAATTATTCCCAAAATACCCAACTGGCGCTGGTTGGACACGAACCTGATTTGACCAGTTGGGCAGAAATTCTCCTGTGGAGAGAAGTCAAAGCAAGCTTAGTCTTGAAAAAAGCAGGTATGATTGGGATAAAACTACCAGAAACAGGTTCTCCTCTGGGTCGTAGTCAGATGTTTTGGTTGACACCACCCAAGTACCTGCTATAACAGTTTTTCAACATTTTCGATTGTTGCTAGAACGGCTACTGTTATGGCGATAATAAATTTCTGGTAAGTTAGCTTGATCAGATATTTCACAAAGCGAATGGTGGTGCCATGATGGTGTGCGAATACAAGCCTGGTCTAGAAGGCATTCCCGCCGCCCAATCAAGTATCAGCTATGTTGATGGGCAAAAGGGAATACTAGAATATCGTGGCATCCGGATTGAAGAACTAGCAGAAAAAAGTACATTCTTGGAAACTGCTTATCTCTTAATCTGGGGCGAACTGCCAAGCAAGGAAGAACTGGAAACATTTGAGCATGAAGTTCGTTACCATCGGCGGATAAAATACCGCATTCGGGACATGATGAAATGCTTTCCAGAAAGCGGCCATCCAATGGATGCCTTGCAAGCCTCTGCTGCTGCTTTAGGCTTATTTTATTCGCTCCGCGATTTACATAATCCTGTCTATATTCGAGATTCGGTGGTGCGCCTGATAGCAACCATTCCCACGATGGTGGCGGCGTTCCAACTGATGCGAAAAGGTAACGATCCGGTGCGTCCCCGTGATGACTTAGACTACTCCGCCAACTTTCTATACATGCTCGATGAGAAAGAACCCGATCCTCTGATGGCGCGGATTTTTGATATCTGCTTGATACTTCAAGTTGAGCATACAATGAATGCTTCTACCTTCAGTGCCAGGGTGACAGCTTCCACCTTGACCGATCCTTATGCTGTGGTTGCTAGTGCCGTAGGGACTTTGGGTGGGCCTCTGCATGGTGGAGCCAATGAAGAAGTAATTCAGATGTTGGAAAAAATTGGCTCTGTAGAAAATGTCCGTCCTTACATAGAGCATTGTCTAGAAACTAAATCTAAGATTATGGGCTTTGGACATCGTGTTTATAAGGTGAAAGACCCACGAGCCATAATCTTACAAGGTCTAGCAGAGCAACTGTTTGAAAAGTTTGGCCATGACAAGTTTTATGACATTGCTCAAGAAATGGAACGAGTAGTAGAGGAAAAACTCGGTAGCAAGGGGATTTATCCCAATATTGACTTTTATTCCGGTTTAGTGTATAGGAAGATGGGGATTCCTACAGACTTGTTTACGCCAATATTTGCGATCGCTCGTGTTGCCGGTTGGCTAGCCCACTGGAAAGAACAACTAGCAGAAAACCGGATTTTCCGTCCTACCCAAGTTTACAACGGTCTGCACGAAGTGACTTATACCCCAATTGACAAACGCTAATTGGGGACTGGGGATTGGGGAAGGTGGGGCCCCCTCTGGGGATAAGGGGTAATGGGGATTGGGAATTAGACTTTCGTAATTCTCCTTGTCCCCTTGTCTTTGCGTCTCCTCAATGGCCAATTCCAATGCCAATCATAAGTAGAAGTTCTCATATCGCTTCAGAGAGCTAAAACCATCCAAGGATATACTAGGCATGGGAATTAGCAACAAATCTTCTATCAAGCATCATCTGGGCAAAAATTAAAAATGGGTGAATTTACAGGTATTAATTTAACTAATAGTTGTAACTCACCATGACTCGATGTCTTAAAGAGCGGAAACATGAATTCAGGAATTGACCTCCAAGGAACTTTTATTGAATCCCTCCGGGATTTAGGTTTACCAGCAGGAACAGCCAAAGCAATTTGGATGCCCCTGCCAATGATACTGATGCTGATTGGGGCAACAGTGGGGGTATTAGTTGCTACTTGGCTAGAACGAAAAATTTCCGCCGCCGCACAGCAGCGAATTGGGCCAGAATACCAGGGGCCTTTTGGATTGCTAGTGCCTGTAGCGGATGGTTTGAAGTTGGTATTTAAAGAAGATATAGTACCAGCCAAATCTGACCCTTGGCTGTTTACCCTTGGTCCAATTATTGTTGTAATTCCGGTGTTTCTGTCGTTCCTGATCGTTCCCTTTGGGCAGAACATCGTTATTAGCAATGTCGGCATGGGCGTATTCTTGTGGATTGCCTTATCAAGCATTCAACCCATTGGCTTGCTGATGGCTGGCTACGCATCTAATAACAAATACTCCCTCTTAGGGGGCTTGCGGGCAGCAGCGCAATCTATAAGTTACGAAATTCCTTTGGCACTGGCGGTGTTAGCGATCGCTATGATGTCTAATAGCCTCGACACCGTTGATATCGTCAATCAGCAATCGGGCTACGGCATTCTAGGCTGGAATATTTGGCGACAACCAGTCGGTTTTCTGATCTTTTGGATAGCCGCTCTAGCTGAATGCGAACGATTACCTTTTGACTTACCCGAAGCAGAAGAAGAAATCGTCGCAGGGTATCAGACTGAATACTCAGGTATGAAATTCGGTCTATTCTACCTGGGTTCCTACGTTAACTTGATCCTTTCTTCCTTACTAGTAGCAATTCTCTACCTGGGCGGTTGGGACTTTCCTATTCCCCTCAACCTCATCGCTGGTTGGCTGGGAGTCAGTGAAGTAAATCCCGTGTTCCAGATAGTAACTGCGGCTTTGGGTATCACTATGACTGTGTTCAAAGCCTATTTACTAGTGTTTGTCGCCATCCTGTTGCGCTGGACAGTGCCACGGGTACGGATTGACCAACTGTTAGATTTAGGATGGAAGTTTTTGTTGCCAGTTGGTTTAGTTAATCTTTTATTAACTGCCGCCCTAAAACTAGCCTTTCCCTTCGCCTTCGGGGGTTAGTCATTGGTCATTAGTCATTAGTCATTTGTACTAATGACCAAGGACAAAGGACAAATAAAGAGAGAGTGAGACAAAATGCTAAAGTTCCTCAAACAAGTTGGTGATTACGCCAAAGAAACAGTACAAGCTGCGCGATACATTGGTCAGGGGCTTTCTGTTACCTTCGACCACATGCGGCGACGGCCGATTACCGTACAATACCCTTACGAGAAACTGATTCCTGGCGAACGGTTTCGCGGTAGGATTCACTTTGAATTTGATAAGTGCATCGCCTGCGAAGTTTGCGTTCGCGTTTGTCCAATTAACTTGCCTGTAGTAGATTGGGAATACGACAAAGCCAGCAAAAAGAAAAAACTCAACCACTACAGCATTGACTTTGGAGTTTGTATCTTTTGCGGTAACTGTGTGGAATTTTGCCCAACTAACTGTCTATCGATGACAGAAGAGTATGAGCTTTCCACCTACGATCGCCATGAATTGAACTATGACAACGTGGCGCTAGGTCGTCTGCCCTATAAGGTAACAGATGACTCAATGGTTACACCACTGCGCGAACTAGTTTACTTACCCAAGGGCGTCCTCGAACCACATGGACTGCCCGCAGATGCGCCGCGTGCAGGTGCGCGTCCAGAAGACCTGGTAGAACAAACGGAAAAATAAATGTCATTTGTCCATTGTCATTTGTCCTTTGTCATTTGTCCTTTGTCCTTTGTTATTTGACTAATGACCAATGACCAATGACCAATGATCAATGACCAATGACCAATAACCAATGACTAAGGACAAAAAACAGTGAATCTAGCGGAAGGAGTACAGTTTGTATCGCTTGGCATACTGGGCGTGATGATGATTGGGGCAGCTATTGGTGTGGTGCTGTTCTCCAACATCGTCTATTCTGCCTTTATGCTGGGGGGTGTGTTCATCAGCATAGCGGGAATCTACCTGTTGCTAAATGCTGATTTTGTTGCAGCTGCACAAATACTAATTTACGTTGGGGCGGTTAACGTGTTGATTTTGTTTGCCATTATGTTGGTGAACAAACGGCAGAATTTTGTAGTATTTCCCAACTCTTGGGTGCGTAAAGTACTTACGGGTGTAGTCAGTATAGGATTGTTTGGTCTTTTAAGTACGATGGTGCTGGCTACTCCTTGGGCCTACTCAGCTGCTCCGGTGGCGGGCGGTGAAAGTTCTATAGTTTTAATTGGAGAACATTTCTTCACTGACTTTTTACTGCCTTTTGAACTGGCTTCCATTTTGCTGCTGATCGCAATGGTAGGAGCAATTATTTTGGCACGCCGCGAGTATTTGCCAGACTTATTGACACCATCCCAACTGGGGCAAACTGTTTTGACTTTGCAAGAACGCCCCAGAGAACTGGTATCAACAACCAGCGAAACCAAAGAGTAATATTTGTGATTTATAGCAGTTATTTTTTGGACAGAATAGGTAGGTAGTGGCGCACAGCCGTGCGCCAGTATAAAAACTTATATTTTGCCGAATTGATAACAGCCATAAGTCGCAAATAAACAGCCAGATTTTCCAGGAGGGATACTTAGATTCATGCAACTCCAGTATTTTTTATTACTAGCAGCAGCTTTATTCTGTATTGGCATCTATGGTTTAATTACCAGCCGCAACGCTGTGCGGGTGCTGATGTCAATTGAGTTACTGCTGAATGCTGTTAATCTGAATTTAATGGCATTTTCCAACTTCCTCGACTCAACATTAATTAAGGGTCAGGTTTTCACAGTATTTGTGATTACCGTGGCCGCAGCCGAGGCGGCGGTGGGTTTAGCGATCGTGCTGGCCATTTATCGCAACCGCGATACCGTCGATATGGAGCAGTTTAATCTCCTGAAGTGGTAACTGTGCGTGCAACTCAAGCAGGTAATCATTGCTTATAAAGCGCGGGATGCCCGGAGTAAACAATGGGCAGAAATCTGTGCTAAACAACTAGAAAGCCGCGAGTGCCAGGTGTTGATGGGGCCTAGCGGGCCGAAAGACAACCCCTATCCTGTCTTTTTGGCTTCGGCGGGTCAACCAATCGATCTCGCTTTGGTACTCGGTGGCGATGGTACTGTTTTAACTGGTGCCAGACATTTAGCCCCAGCTGGCATCCCAATCTTGGGAGTGAATGTGGGAGGCCATCTGGGGTTTTTAACTGAGTCAGTGGAAGAGTTTCAGGATACGGAGAAAGTTTGGGATCGACTGTTTGAGGATCGCTATGCTATCCAACGACGGATGATGTTACAAGCTGCGGTGTATGAGGGTCACGGGTCTAATTTGGAACCAGTGAGTGAGCGTTACCTGGCTTTGAATGAATTTTGTGTCAAACCCGCCTCTGCTGACCGGATGATTACCTCAATTCTAGAAATGGAAATTGATGGTGAGGTAGTCGATCAATACGTCGGGGATGGGTTGATTATTTCCACTCCCACAGGTTCGACTGGTTACACCGTTTCTGCTAATGGCCCAATTATGCACGATGGTATGGAGGCGCTTACCATTACTCCCATTTGTGCAATGAGCCTTTCTAGTCGCCCCCTCGTTTTACCCCCTGGTTCTGTGGTGAGTATTTGGCCTTTGGGGGATTACGATTTGAGCACCAAGCTGTGGACAGATGGGGTTTTGGGGACTTCAATTTGGCCGGGAAACCGCGTTGATGTGCGGATGGCAGATTGTCGGGCTAAATTTATTATTTTGCGCGAGAACAATTCCTACTATCAGACGCTACGGGAGAAGTTGCTTTGGGCAGGTACACGGGTTCACTACAGCAACAATCACCGTAATTAAGTATTTTAGAGTGCATTTACCGCAAATTGCGTAGGCGTAGCCCGTCGTAGATATCGCTACACTCACTGCAAGCATCGCAATCAAAACCATCCAAGCCCCTGGATTCATCCGGGGGCTTTCTCAAGGGAAGCCCCCAGATGAATTAGAAAGAGATTCAATTTAGATAATCCAAGGCTGATATACTTTATATGATTGTTGAACACTTTCAAAATCCATCAGCAATCATGCGATCGCTTTGAGCCTGGGACAATAAATCGAATGATAAAGGCTAGTTTTTGCGTTGGTTCTGAACCTTGGTTTTGGTCAGGACTAATTTAGATGCGGCCGTTCTGATTTTGATTATTTTAACTGACTTGCATTTATAGCGTATATCCAAGGAAAATTTTGTATCTTATTGCCAGATTTTTTAGTAATTAATGTCCATAATAAAAGCACTCTACTTCTAATCCAAGAAAGTAAAAAAGCTCTCGAAAGGATTTTTTGTCGAAAACCGTCTCAATCACTCTTCGACACATTAATTCATAATGTGACCTATTTGTATAGTACCTAAATCCTAGTAGGATATTTTCGCAAATCTAAATAGGAAGATAGATGGAAGTTTCTGGGCGCAACATCAATTATCCACTGAATCCTCTTTCCCCTCTTGAAGATTTTCCCGTCCTTAAAACTGAAAAATATATCCTACAACTTGCTTCAACAGAAGAAGAATTAGAATCAATTTTTCGGTTACGTTTTGAAGTTTTTAATCTTGAACTAGGCTTAGGATTATCTACTTCTAACTTTACTCAGATGGATATAGATAAATTTGATGCAGTTTGCCATCATTTAATGCTGATCTCCAAACAGACGGGTAAAACGATTGGAACTTATCGGATGCAAACCTATACAATGGCTTCTCAAAGATTAGGCTTTGATGCTGCTGATATATTTAATCTTAATGGAATTCCTAATTCTGTGCTTCAAGTATCAGTAGAAGTTGGGCGCGCATGTATAGCTAAAGAATATCGAAATAGTCAGGCACTTTTAATACTCTGGGAAGGGCTGGCAAATTATCTCCTCTGGAGTAAAAACCAATATTTCTTTGGCTGTGCATCATTACTAACACAATGTCCTTGGCAAGCTACTTGCGCTTATGATTATTTTCGGCAGAATGGCTTGATGCATCCGAGTATTTTGGTTTATCCAAATTCACAATCTTGTTTAGAACTGCCTCAAACTTGCCCAGATTCATATAATGTTGAAATTCCTAAAATTTTGCAGGCATACTTGAATATTGGAGCTAAAATATGCAGTGTTCCAGCTATTGATACGCAGTTTAAGACTATTGATTTTTTAACTATATCGAACAGCAAAGACTTTGCGAGATGGCGTTACCAAATTTTATAGAAATTCGCTTTTTTACTAACAAATCTTGGTCACGGTTACAGAAACAAAGTCTACCTACGCAAACTGGAAGAATAGAAACATTTATGATATTCTACTCCAGATAATTTCTAGGATAGGCATAGCCCGCCATACACTTCGGGTATCTTGCTACTTGTAGCGTCTCGTACAGAAGGCATAGCACTCTATTCAGTCCGCCTAACTGAATTCTTTTAGACAAATTATTGGGAAAAATTACTTATGCGCCATCTCAAATTTGCTCCGAGTTGGTTGCGATTTTTAATTATTTTCTTATTGGCAATGGGTATATTGTTTCGCTTTTCTAACCTTGATGGAAAAGTTTACTGGCATGATGAAACTTACGCCTCATTGCGGATTTCTGGCTACACAATTAATGAAGCAAAAAAGCAACTTTTTAATAATCGTGTCATTAGCAAAGAAAGCTTTGCCCAGTTTCAAGGTGCAAATCCAGAAAAAAATTTAAATGACACAATTATGTCTTTAGCAAAACAAGATTCTCAACATCCACCGTTGTATTACATAATAGCCAGATTGTGGATGGAAGTCTTTGGTAATTCGGTGACGGCGATTAGAAGTTTATCTGCCTGTATTAGTTTGCTGGTTTTCCCTTGTGTTTATTGGCTATGCCGAGAATTATTTAATGTGCCATTATCGGTTCCTGGTGTAGCGATCGCACTTATGGCCATCTCTCCAATTCACTTAGTATACGCCCAAGAAGCACAAGAATATATTCTTTGGTTAGTTACAATTTTACTATCTAGTGCGTCTCTCCTGCGAGCTATGCGGGTAGAAGATGAGCTAGCAAAAGAACGACAACGACCAGATTTATTTGCTATCTGGAGCCTTTATGCAGTAACTTTAGCAATCAGCCTTTATACATCTCTTTGGAGTGCATTTGTAGCACTTGCTCACGGAATTTATGTGATAATTGCTGCCAAATTTGGGTTTACTGAAACTGTTAGAACTTATCTAATAACATCACTCGTAGCTTTTTTAGCCTTCATGCCTTGGATAACAGTTGCGATCGGTGAATTTTTTCAATTTTTGATTTCAGCGGATAAAACAACCGCACAGCCATCTTTAATACCTATATTTCCATTTTTACTAATGCAGTTAAGCCGGATATTTTTTGATATAGATATTAGTTACGAAAATTATCTGGGCTATTTAATTATACCAGCTTTGTTAACTTTGGTAGGATATTCAATTTATTTTATCTGTCAAACAACTAGCTATAAAGTTTGGTCTTTTATCATCATATTAATTGTGATACCAGCATTACCCCTAATAATGCCAGATTTAATTTCTGGGGATATACGATCTTCTATCGAACCATATTTAATACCATCTTATTTAGGAATCCAAATAGGTGTTGCTTATCTACTAACTACACAGTTATATAATGGGAGCGTATCACGTCGGAGCATTTGGCACATAATCATGGCATTAGTGATTATTTGTGGTCTGATTTCTTTTAAGGTGAGTTCCCAAGCAGAAACTTGGTGGAATAAGGGTATGAACTATAATAATCCACAAGTTGCCCAAATCATCAATCAGACGACTAGTCCGCTTTTGATTAGTAATGCTTTGGGCAATAATTATGGGAATGTATTTTCTTTAAGCTATCTTTTGGAATCAAAAGTACGATTTCTTTTGGTGAATAATCAAAACCCTCCCAAAATTCCTGATAGTTTTAGTGATGTGTTTTTACTGAATCCTTCAGATACTTGGCGCGAAACAATAGAAAAAAAGTATAAATTAAAAACAGATATTGTTTATAGTGATAACTATTATTCGCTATGGAAATTGGTTAAAACTCGTAATTTGCGCCAACGTAATATCTCACTTAATAATAAACTACCTGCTAGTTTATAGTAGAAAAACATGCCCAATGCACCATACCCAACAATTATATAGAGTATTTTAATTCATTTGCTTAATCATTGCAGTGGCAGAGTCACAATTACTGTAGTACCAACACCCTGCTCACTTTCTAATTGAATATAGCCACCATGTAGCTCCACACATTTTTTAACTATAGTAAGTCCTAATCCTGTTCCTTGAATTACACCCACATTACTGGCGCGATAGAAGGTTTGAAACAGGCGGGTTTGGTCTTTGAGAGGAATGCCCATTCCCCGATCTCTTACCTGGAAAGTTGCGAGGCTATCTTTGCAAATCAAATCAAACCAAATAGTGTCATGTTGAGGGGAATATTTGATGGCATTGGAAATCAAATTGGTTAAGATACAATTTAGTAAGTCTTCATCAATTTGCGCTTGAGTCGGTTCTCCTTGAAAAGTAAAAATAATTTGATGTTTGCTCCCTGCATTGATTTGAAAAATATCTGTGAGTTCGCTACAAAAGTTCTCTAAATTTAAAAGTGTAGGTTTGCATTCAAGTTTGGCTGCTTCCGTTTTACTCAAGAATAATATCTCATCTAAGAGATGAAGCATCTGATTAATAGCATTTTGGATTCGCTCAAAATATTTAGTTCTCCGGTCATTAGTTATTTTATCGTTGTTATATTCTAAGATATCTACAGCCGTCTGAATCGTAGTCATAGGAGTGCGAAACTCGTGGGAAACCATTGCGATAAAGTTCGACTTTAATTCGTTGAGTTCCTGTTCTTTTGCCAGTGCTTGACGGGTGCGTTCTTCACTTTCCCGTAATTGGTTAAGAATTTCGCTCCTTTCAATGGCATAGCGAATGGCACGCACTAACCGTTGTATATTTATTTGATCTTTAACTAGATAGTCTTGTGCGCCTTCTGCTAATGCTTGCAATGCTAAATCTTCATCATCAAGACCTGTTAATACCACAACTGGGATGTCAGATACTGCTGCCCGAAATTCTTTCAACGTGTCCAGTCCAATAGAGTCTGGGAGACCGAGGTCTAACAAAACTAAGTCGAATCTGCGTTGCTTTCGACTCGCTATGTGAGAATTATCAAGGGTGGAAGCGGAGTTTTCCGTGCTAGCATCTATTGCCTCAGATAGCCGTTCAACATGTAATATCTGCCATTGTTCTTGATCTGTATGTAATAATATCCGGCGTAGCAGATTGGCATCACTTGAACTATCTTCTACTAATAGAATGTGAATTGTGAGCTTTTCCATAGTACAGGGTTATATCAATTTGTTAGATAATCACCTGATTTTCTATTTGTCAGATAGGGCTTAATTATTTAGTGTTGTAAGTCGTTCATGGCACTTTCACTATTTTCAATCCAATGCAAGTCGTTGGCGATTTGAGCATTTAAAAAGCCTTTGATGGTTAGGTTAGCATCACTAGGAGAGCCTTCAACTAGTAAGACTTCAATGGGTCACAATGCCTGATGATAAATCATGCTGTTACTAAGATGATACTAAGCATATATTTAGTATATATACTAAAGATACCTTAATTTGCGTTGAGAGTAAGATAAAATACTGATCCTGCGCCCGGTTCTGACTCAGCCCAGATGCGATCGCCATACCGCTCATTTTTTTGCAAATAGCTAGACCAATGCCTGTACCAGGAAATTCTCAACGAGTATGGAGATAGCGGAAAACCTCCAAAATTCGCTCAAGATACTGAGGCTTAATACCGATGCCATTATCCTGTACCCAGATGAGCCATTCGGAAGTAATTTTGGCAAAGAGTCATGGGTGATAATGGCTTTGCTTTGAGCGATCGCTACACTAAACAAGTGGAGATGTAGTGTAATACCACATCTCCACTCAAATTTACTGTATTGGGGTTACAACAAAAGACCCCACAAGCTGATTAAAAGTTGGGAAAGTTCAAACTAATTAACGTGACTCAGTTCCTTGATTGGGGCTACCTGCTACACCATCGTTTTCTGGTGCTTCTGGAGTAGCAGTAGATTTAGCATCACTCTTTTCCGCATCACCAGTTTTGCGGATACTTTCGTCGATAGGGGTTTCGCTGTTAGGAGAAGCAGTAGACGCAGCTTGTTCGTTATTAGATTTTTGTTGTTCAGCCATGATTACATCCCTAATTATTTATCCTTGGGATTATCTTAAAAAATTAGGAGTATCGGTGCATCTATCTAGAATATAGTTATGGCTGATTCCTCCCTCTATCATAAGTATTGTTTTGTACTACTCATGTCTGCTGACAAAAATCCATAAATATAGAAGTTGTTAACCTGAGAACCCTTGCTATGGTTAATGGATAACCTAGAAGGGGCTTTATCTCCGAGATGCTTTTAAAATTGCTTTATTGATAGTTGCCAAGAAATGACAAATAATCTGACTGAATAATATGGTGTGATGATTATGATACAAACTATCAAAGTCTAATTAATGAACCAGAGCAATCTATCGTTACCATCTGGATGTATCCTTCGCAAGGCAATTTCTGCGGATCAGTGGTCGATTCGATTGCTGGTATTTTCAGCGAAACTCGACCCAACTCAATTAAATTGGCAGCAATTTTGGGTAATTGAATGCAATGATCATCTTGTAGCTTGCGGACAATTACGTAACTTTTCAGGGGCACAAGAACTTGGTAGTTTGGTGGTTGCTTCTGCTTGGAGAGGTCGCGGTTTGGGTACTTTGCTAACGCAGCATTTGATTAATACAGCAACGCAACCACTTTATTTGGAATGCTTAGGCCAGCAACTGGCGCAATTTTATAGTCGGTTTGATTTTGTGCCAATATCTTTTGAAGACTTACCACAATTTCCACAGACAAGAGGATTGTCTACGCTCAAGGAAAAATTTAGATTCTCGCAGTTAGCTAAAAAGTTGCTCAAAGTTCCTGTGGTGTTTATGAAATATCAAGGTCAGACTAATTCGTAATTCGTAATACTTCGGTTACGCGGTTCCTGAGCGACTTGTGCCGAGCGTATCGCTAAAGCGAAAGCTCCGCTAACGCGTAGCGTCTCGTAGAGAAGTCGAGGTAAGTCGAAGGGCAGTACAAGTTCGTAATTCGTAATTCGTAATTTAATATATACAGAACAAGGCTTGATACAAGATGTTTCCAACCCTTTACTGTCACCCATTCCCCATTTTCAAATTGCAGGTTTAGCAAAAATCGTTAGTAAGACAGGCCCTAGCAAATAATGGTGATTCAAACACAATAGCCCAGCAGAGGAGCCAAGAAATTGACGGTAATTAGGGCTGTAGAGTCTAATTCCAAGGGGAGAGATTGGCAATAATTGAGGTTCTGTCTCTTTTTGGAAGGTAAAATCAACCAAGTAGAAACGTCCACCGGGAGAAAGTACCCGTGCGATTTCACTAACTACCTGTTTTGGTTCTAAATAGTGCAAGAAGCTAATAGTGCTGAAAACAGCATCAAATTGGCCATCAGCAAAGGGAAGAGACTCAGCTTTACCCTCAATATAAATTAAACGTGGACGGTGGCGGTTGCTTTGTCTTGCAACCCGCAACATATTAGCAGATAAATCCAATCCGGTAGCTCGCAAATCGGGAAACTGAGTAGCAAGGCGCTCAAGTAAGCGACCAGTACCACAGCCGATATCAAGTACATTTGCGAATTTTGGTAATTCGACGTACTCCAGCAACCGTTTGTGAACAGCTCGATAAAACACTGAAGGAAAGAGCCAGTCGTAACTTGGCGCCCATCGGTCAAAAAGTAGCTTTTTATTACTGAAAAAGTTATCAGTCATTACTTTTCGCAGCTTCCTTAAAGCTTGATGCTTTTTTTTGCTAAGTTTAGCTGCGCCTCCAAGAATTTGGTTCACAATACAAGTTAACTATAGCGATTCTGAATTGATTGTATAGCACAAGCCTTGGTAGTTAGTAGGACATCATCTGTTGATAAAACTTAGACACAAAAAGACTTTTCACCCAGTCCCTTGCTATAATACCAGGCTTTTGTCAGGTTAGTTATACTAAGTTAACGTGAGTTCGATGAACCTCTCCCGGACAACCTCCCTCTCCCACGGGGAAAGGGAGGAGCAACGAGAAATTAGAGTTTTGGCTCCCTTCTCCGACACGGTTACGGTGTACACACAAGTTTCTTAACTGCAATGGCATTGCATAGAATAACAATGGCATTGCATCAAATAACAATGGAATTGCATCGAATAACAATGGAATTGCATAGAATAACAATGCTATTTCTCTCGTTCCGATACTTTGTATGAGAATGAGTTAAGCCCAATCAAGCTAGGTTTTTAAAACTTGTGTGTACACCGTAGCTCCCACACGGAGAGGGGTTGGGGGAGAGGTCAAAAAAGGACTTGTCGAACTCACGTTAAGTTAAAGACTAGCTAGCATCTAGGTTCAATGCTAGATACAATTAATCTCTCTACCGACATGCTATCCAGGGGTTTGGAGAAAAAATATCCCTGTGCATATTTGCATTTCATGGCTCTAAGTTGTGCCAGTTGCTCCAGTGTTTCTACGCCCTCTGCGATTACATCTATATTTAGACTCTGTGCTAGGGTGACGATCGCTTGAACAATCTCTAAGTTTTCTCCATTAGCACCAATCTTACTAATAAAGGAACGATCAATCTTCAAGGCATTGCTTGGAAAGCGGTGCAAGTAACTCAAGGATGAATAGCCTATACCAAAATCATCTAAGTGTAATTGGATATTCATCTGTTGCAGTTGCAAAAGCATAAAAGTTGCTAATTGAATATTTTCCATTAGTACGCTTTCGGTAATCTCCAGCTTTAAACTGCCAGCTTCCAAACCAGTCTCCTGCATAATTTGGTTAATTTGTTCAATCAGTCCGGGTTGTGAAAACTGTTTAGTAGAAAGATTTACACTGATTGTTAAAGGTGAGTCAGTAGGAAATTGTATTTGCCAAGCACGCATCTGACGACAAGCCTCACCTAGTACCCAATAACCAATAGGGATAATTAGTCCAGTTTCTTCTGCCAAGGGAATAAAGTTCTCTGGAGCAATTAATCCGTGTTGCGGGTGCTGCCAACGAACGAGAGCCTCGAAGCCAATAACTTTGTAAGTTTCTAATAAAACAATTGGCTGGTAGTAAACCAAAAACTCCTGGCGTTCAACTGCCCGTCGTAAATCCATCTCTAACTCTAATAGCTGCGTTACTTGGGTATACATGGTTGAGTCAAATATCTCATGGCGTGCCTTACCCAATGCCTTAGCGCGATACATTGCAATGTCAGCATCGCGCAAGAGTTCTTCCGGTCGGTTGTAACCACCCTTGCTCAAAGCGATACCAATGCTGACGGTGGTAAATACCTCGTACCCACTGAGTTGGAACGCAGATGTCAGAGCTTCGTGTATCCGCTCCACCACGCTTGTTACGTCATTAATGTTTTTGAGATCGTCAAGCAAAATTGTAAACTCGTCTCCCCCTAGACGGGCAACTGTGTCTCCAGAGCGCAGGCAATTCTCCAATCTGCGAGCAAGGGCAGTTAGGAGTTGATCGCCAATCATGTGACCGAGACTGTCGTTGACAACTTTGAAGCGATCTAAATCTAAAAATAGAACAGCGAATGTATAGTTTGCACGTCGTTTTGCCAGCATGAGCGCCCGCTCTAGCCGTTCCATAAATAAGGCACGGTTTGGCAGACCGGTTAGTATATCGTGAAAGGCATCATGAATTAATTGCGCCTCCGCGAGTTTTAGAGCAGTAATATTACGAGAAATACTTAATACAAAATATACTGAACCATCGCTAGCCAATTCAGGTACAAGACGGGTATGGTAATGTTTTGTTTGGGAGGCGATCGCTAAACTGCATTCAAACTCTGTTTCTTGCTTAGTTTGAAAAACTTGCTGAAGTTTACGATCGCATATCCGGCAAAATTCTTCCGGCAGATTTAACTCTGCGTTTGTTTTGCCAATAAATGTTTCGGCTGATATTCTTGTAACCTTTTCAATAGCTGGATTAACGTAAACGTAGCGCAATTGATTGTTAAATCTGGAAATAATATCAGGTGCATTTTCAATTAGTGCTTTAAATTCTTGCTGGCGACGCGCTAGTGCTTCCAGAATTTGCTTGCGCTCGGTAATATCCTGAAAGACCAAAACTGCACCCATGATGTTACCGTTGTCATCTTTAATCGGTGCGATACTATCATCAATTGGTATTTCTGTACCGTTTTTAGCAATAAGTATTCTCTGTTCTGGTAGAGCGACAGTAATGCCCGATTGAACAACTCGCGTTACCGGATTTTCAATTTCTATACGAGTTTTTTCATGAGCAATGTTGAATACTTCTGTTGTTTCTTTACCAAATGCATCTGAATAATTCCAGCCCGTGAGTTCCTCCGCAATAGGATTCATGAAGGTTACAGTTCCAGATTCGTCGCTAGTAATTACAGCATCTCCAATGCTTTTAAGTACAGTAGTCAGCCATTGTTCATTCTGTTTTAACTTTTTTTCCGTCCGATGTTTAGAAAGAGTAATTTCAATAGTAAACTTTAATTCTTTTTCTTTAAATGGCTTAAGAATGTAACCAAATGGTTCTGTTACCTTGGCTCGATTCAACGTTGATTCATCGGCATTAGCAGTAAGATATATGACTGGAATTTTAAAAAGATTATTAATTATCTGAGCGGCCTCCACACCGTCCATATTTCCTTTGAGGTGAATATCCATTAAAACTAAATCTAAAGAATCATTTCCTGCTTTTTTAATTGCTTCTTCTCCAGAATCGGCAAGCCCCATAACAGTGTATCCAAATTTTCGTAGCCGACTTTGTATATCCATTGCCACGATGAATTCATCTTCAACAACTAATATATTTACTGGGTTCATATTTTTATTTAAGTTATAAATTTATAAAACTATATTCGGGAATATAATTTTATATTTAACTCCATTATGACTGCTAAAATCGATATTGCCTTGGATTTGATGTGTTAGACCTTTTACTAATCGTAGCCCTAATGTTTCTGTAGCTTGAAAATCAAAATCTGGTGCAAAACCGACACCGTTATCACTGATAGTAAGTGTAAATAAATTTTCTTCTATAGAGCAAAATTCAATATAAATTTCTCCCGGTTCTCTTTGAGGAAAGGCATATTTTAGGGAATTTGAAATAAGTTCATTAATAATCAAGCCACAAGGAATAGCTGCATCAATGACTAGAAAAACCTCCTCAACGTTCATTTTCAAGGTAATAGCGCTGGAATTAACGTTGTATGAATAAAATAAATTAGTTACTAAATCTCGGATATAGTCAGCAAAATTAATTCTAGCCAAGTCTTGAGATTGATACAGTTTCTCGTGGATTAGAGCCATTGATTCAATCCGATTCTGGCTATCTTTGAATACCTCAATGGCTTGATTGTCCTTGAGATATTCTGCTTGCAGGTTGAGCAGACTAGAAATAATCTGCAAATTATTTTTGACCCGGTGATGGATTTCTTTCAATAGCACCTCTTTTTCTTGAAGAGATGCTTTAATTTGCTCCTCTGCTTGTTTACGCTCCCGCCTTATCTGTGCCTCACGCAACTCCCGTGCAACAGCAGGGATAAGTCGCGCTAACTTGCCTTTGATGATATAGTCATGAGCGCCAGCTTTCATGGCGGCTACTGCGGTATCTTCACCAATTGTGCCTGAGACAATAATGAATGGCAAGTCAAGTCCACTTTCCTTGACCTGCTTTAATGCAGCAGGAGCGCTAAAGGTGGGCATGGAATAATCGCAGATGACGATATCCCATGTTTGCTCTGCGATGGGCGTTGGCGAAGCCTCTCGGAGAGAAGCCCCGCCAACGCCCATCGCAGCTTTCATAGCTGTGGGTGTATCAACTCTTTCAAAGGTTACTTCATAGCCACCGCGTTGCAGTTCACGCAGCAGCAAGAAAGCGTCATCTTCTGAATCCTCAACAAGTAATACGCGCAGTGGTATACCCATGTAATTCGTAATTTGTAATTCGTAATTCAGAAAGTCAGCCTTGCATCCATAACCTGATTTGGAGGATTAGTAAGCTATACCCTCGGCGGTGATTCGTTTAAGACAAACCAGTACAACCCTAGTTGTCGCACTGCTTCACTGAATTGGGAAAAATCTACTGGTTTGCGAACATAGCTGTTGGCACCCAAGCTGTAACCATTGATTAAGTCTTGTTCCTCCTTGGATGAAGTGAGAATCACCACAGGAAGGATTTTTGTCCTATCATCGGTTCGCAGTTGTCGCAAAACTTCCAGACCATCCATTTTAGGCAACTTCAAATCTAGGAGGATAAGATGGGGCATAAGGCTCATGTCGCGATCGGCATAAACACCTTTACCAAAGAGATAATCTAAGGCTTCTACCCCATCGCGTGCTACTACCACCTCGTTCATAATGTTATTTTTTTTCAGTGCCCGTAAGGTTAACGCTTCATCGTCAGGATTGTCTTCTACTAATAGAATCATGTTGTATATTTTCCTTATAGTTAAAGGGTGAAGTAAAATGTTGCGCCTTGCTCCACTGCGCTTTCAGCCCAGACACGGCCACCATGACGGTGAACAATACGCTGCACAGTAGCTAATCCGATGCCAGTGCCTTCAAACTCAGTCATGGCGTGCAGGCGTTGAAAAGCACCGAAGAGTTTCTCAACATAAGCCATATCGAAGCCTGTGCCGTCATCACGGACAAAATATACAGGGGTTTTATCTTGCTCTAAAAGCCCAAATTCTATCCGTGCTTTTTGATGTTTTCCTGTAAACTTCCACGCATTACCCAGCAGGTTTTCTAGCACAATCCGTAACAGATGAGTATCACCATTAGTAACCAATCCTGGCGTAATGATAAACTCCACTTGGCGTTCTGGTTGGGTTTTGTGCAACTCTGTAGCGATCGCTTCCACTAGTGCGCTCAGATCAACCTTTTCACAACGCATTTCACTGCGCGTCAATCGTGACAGATTCAGTAAATCATCGATCAGTTGTGCCATTCGCTGGGTGGCTGCACGCACTCGCTGGAGGTAATTTTGACCTAGTGCGTCGAGGTTATCACTATAATCTTCTAGTAGTGCTTGGCTAAAGCCGTCAATGCTCCGCAAGGGGGTTCGCAGGTCGTGAGACACAGAATAACTAAATGCTTCTATCTCTTTGTTAGTGGCTTCGAGTTGTGCTGTGCGTTCGGCGACTCGCTGTTCAAGCTGGACGTTCAGGCGCAGAATCTCTGACTCTGCCTTTTTGCGCTCATTAATTTCAGTTTGCAATTCTTCGTTAGTGTTTCTCAGTTCAGCAGTCTGTTTGCTAACCTCTATTTCTAACTCATCGCGAGCTTTTTGTAGAGAAATTTCCATCCGCTTGCGTTTGACGAGTTCCTGATTGGTGATCGTGGTTGCTAAACCGACGATCGCAGAAGCAATAATGCTGCCAAAAATAGTCAGCAAAGTTGTTTGATGAGCGCTGATGTTTGCCTCTATCGACCTCTGTTTCAATAACTCATTCTCTTCGTTCTCCATACCTGTAGTCAGCATTCGGATCTCTTCCATGATCTGCTGACCCTGATCTGTCTGAATTATTTGCAGCGCGGACTCTAAATTTTTGCTCCTGGCGTTAATCGCCTGTTTCATCAAAACTAGTTTTCTGACAATCAGGGGTTCAAGGCGATCGAGCCGTCGCTGTTGATTGGGGTTATCCGCAGTTAATTGGCGCAGAACCTTAACTTTCTGAGTAATCTCGCTAGTTGCAGTGCGATAGGGTTCTAGATAACGTTCTTTGCCCGTGAGAAGATAGCCTCGTTGTCCAGTCTCTGCATCTTTGATCTGTGACATTACTTCTTTTGTCTTTTCTAGCACCTCGCGTGTGTGTGTAACCCATTGAGCGTTTTCTCTATACTGAAGCAAACTAAGATACGAGACTACGCCAACACCAGCCATAATTGCGACTGCTATTACAAAACTGCCCGTATTCTTTTTGTAAATAGCCCATTCCATTTTTTACCTTCCTAGTTGAAAAAGTAGCTGCTGACTAAAGTGGTAAAAACGGTGAGCCAGTGCTGTAGAGCGATAATAGTCGCTCTCTACTGGCTGTCTTCTCTACGAGAGGTTGCGCCAATGAGACGCTTTGCGAATGCAGCGTTAGCGCCGTTAGGATTGTCACGCGTTCTTGTCTCTGGAGGAGAAAGGTGACTAGTAGCCCCACTACTTACTCGTCATAGTCTTAGTAACTCATATCAAGTTTCTTAACTTTGAGAGCGAATTAGCTCTAATAAAGTAAAGGATATCTATATTAGTTAATGATTGTGAGCGTATATTTTCTGAGACATAGGAAGGCAAATAATAAGTTTTGTTCAATTATTCTGCATATTTCCGCAGCCATCTTCACTAGATTTACGCTTGCATAAATTATGCTAATGTGATATGCGTTTACAGTAATTATACTTAAAAAAGTTAGCTATTATTAGCTTGATATTAACTTGATTGCTTAAGAACTGAGATTAAAAAAGACATAAAGTACTATCAGTAAACCAAAAAATTTTGCATCGTTAAGGGATTCAGACAAAATGTTTGTCAAATAGTATCACTTTCAATACAGTTCGGATAAGCATTTTGAACTCAGAATAGGGTTTGGGGAAAAGGGTACTGGATTTGGGTTAAAGGTTTTTTATTCCCCTTTCCCCTTTAACCGAACCGTATTGGTATCACTTTGCTGAAAAGCGTTGTTGTGTATGCATTTCAGTCCTATAGTTTTATATTGCTAACGTCTGCTAACTAGTATTAGCAAGTATATAGCCCACCAAATTTTAGTTTCGCGTTGGTTTTTCAATCTGACGTGAAAAGTGAGGACAAATTATCAGGAACTGTAGGACTTGAATGTGTAGTTAATAGTGTGCCAAAGAACAAGCAATAAGTGCATAAAACTACAAAATCTAACTGTATTTAATTTATAAAGGTTCAAATACAACAAACTCAATCTAATTTGAAATTATCAAGGTGAAAAATTATGACAAGCTTTATTCAAACCCCATTACACAATGATTTACTGCACCCAGTCCGTGAATGGTTAGAAACAATAGAAATTCATAACTCCAAATTGGCTCATTTCTTGTGCAAAGCTATTCCTGCTCAGTGTCCCTTTGAGCGAGACATCACGCTGTTTGGTCGGAAGTTGTTTCACATTCCACCAATGTGCAAATTAAATCCTCTATACGAGGAGGTGGTTGGTTTGCGTTTTAAAGCACTTTGTTATCTTGCCGATGAATGCGGTGAAGATGTCACAGCCTATTGCTAATAGCCAGTTGGATCGTTATTTGATCGAGCAGCGATGCCTTCTCTACAAGACGCTACGCGAACGGCGGGCACAGCCGACGCAAATTGCAGACTTACGGTTGTTACTTACTCAGGTTTATACTAAGCTAACGTACACCTAATTAGATGTTTGGCTATTAAGTAGCTGACACCTCGAAGACAGTGTTTCCAGACCGTATTCTTGCTTACCGTATCCTGCTGAAATCATTAACATCATCATGACGCACATCTTACTGGTTGAAGATGAAGTCAAACTGGCACGATTTGTCGAATTGGAATTGAATTATGAAGGCTATCAAGTCAGTGTTGCCTACGATGGATTAACTGCACTCACCGCAGCGCGAGAGTTACATCTAGATTTAGTAATTTTAGACTGGATCTTACCTGGTTTGTCGGGGTTGGAAATTTGCCGCCGCCTGCGAAGTATTGTTGATAAAGTGCCGATAATCTTATTAACCGTCAAAGATGAAGTGAGCGATCGCATTGCAGGCTTAGAGGCTGGTGCTGATGATTACCTCGTTAAACCCTTCAGTGTTGATGAATTATTAGGTAGAGTCAGTGTTCACCTGCGAAGAAGCCACCAAGCAGGGGCCGCAGATGTTTTAGAATTTGAAGACCTAAGTTTAAATCGTCGCACACGGGAAGTGTATCGAGATCGGCGGTTAATTGAGTTAACTGCTAAGGAATTTGATTTACTAGAATATTTACTGGCCCATCCGCGACAGATAATTACCTGCGATCGCATTTTAGAGGAAGTCTGGGGCTATAACTTCATGGGCGATGCTAACACCATTGAAGCTTATATTCGCTACTTGCGCCTGAAACTTGAAGCCAATAACGAAAAGTGCCTCATTCAAACTGTGAACGGTGTTGGCTACACATTGCGTGATTGAATTGGGCAATTGGGATTGAAAAGAGGCAGAGGGGCAGAGGGGCAGAGCGGAAAAACTTACTGCCACTTCTCCTCTGCTCCCCTGCTCCCCTGCTCCCCTGCTCCCCTGCCCCTCTGCTCCCCTGCTCAAGCGCAGGCTTAATCAAGATGTGGTGAGAAATCCGGGTTTTCTATGCTCCCTCTACCTTCCAGTGTCAAATAACGGGAAAATGCCAAATTTTTCTATTTTAGGAATATTTGAAGTTTTTGGCAATCTCAGCAAAAACTCATCCAACTCAGAGCTAATTATACTAGGATGCACAAAGCTGTCATCGTCTAAAATCTAAAATTGCATGACCTATCTAGAAACCGCAGCACAATTCTACCGCGAAGTTGCCCAGACCCCGCAAGTTGGACTTTGTTGTGTGCAAAGTACGCCCCTGCGATTACCAGGATTAAAAATTCCTTTGCCAATGCAAGAAATGAATTATGGTTGTGGTACCACTGTTCACCCTACGGAACTAGGAAACCAACCTACTGTACTGTATGTTGGCGTTGGGGGCGGCTTAGAAGCCTTGCAATTCGCTTATTTTTCCCGCTATGCAAGTGCTGTAATTGCCGTTGAACCAGTTGAGGCTATGCGGGAAGCAGCCACACGTAATCTAGAAATTGCTGCTCAAGAAAACCCTTGGTTTGACACCAGCTTTGTAGAAATTCGCGAAGGTGATGCTTTTAACTTACCTGTTGCTGATGCTAGCGTTGATATCGTGGCCCAGAATTGCCTTTTCAACATCTTTGAACCAGAAGATTTAACTCGTGCTTTAAAAGAAGCATATCGGGTATTAAAACCAGGTGGACGCTTGCAGATGAGCGATCCCATAGCGACTTTTCCAATTCCAGCACATCTTCAACAAGATGAGCGACTGAGAGCTATGTGTTTATCAGGCGCACTTACATATCAACAGTATACTGAACGGATTATAAATGCTGGTTTTGGTCAAGTTGAAATTCGTGCCCGTCGTCCTTACCGTCTCTTAGATTCACAGACTTATAATTTAGAAGAAAATCTACTTTTAGAAAGTCTGGATTCTGTTTCTTTTAAAGTTTTAATTCCAGAAGATGGTGCTTGCATTTTTACGGGTAAAACAGCAATTTATGCTGGTTCAGAACCATTTTTTGATGATTCAGCAGGTCATGTACTTCAGCGAGGTATTCCCGCAGCAGTGTGTGACAAAACGGCTGCTAAACTTGCTGCAATCAAGCCAGTAGAAATTATTGTTACCAATTCAACTTGGCACTATAGCGGTGGTGGTTGCTGTTAATTTGTTCAGACAGGATTCAGGTTTCAGTAGCAAAGCTTCCGGCTTTGAAGCACCAGTCATAATCCAGAATAATTCTGTGTGACTGGGAAATTAATGCACAATTCAAATACTTCAATAATTTAGTTCTGGATTCTGATTTCTCCTTATAAACCCCGAAATGTTGTTAATTATTCTGTTTTTAGCTACACTTTTTTTAGCATATTCAAATGGTGCTAATGACAATTTTAAAGGTGTAGCAACGTTGTTTGGTAGCAGAACAAGTAGCTATCAAACAGCAATTTTGTGGGCAACTTTTACAACTTTTGCTGGTGCAATAACGGCAACTTTTTTAGCACAGACACTAATTAAAAACTTTTCTGGAAAAGGACTATTACCTGATGCGATCGCTAATGCCCCAGAGTTTCATATCGCAGTAGCGATCGCTAGTGGTTTAACTGTACTTATTGCTACTTTCATGGGGTTTCCCATTTCCACTACTCACAGTTTAACAGGTGCGATTGTTGGCGCTGGATTAGTTGCGATCGGACTGCAACTTAATTTTGCTGCTTTGGGAACTTCCTTTATTTTGCCTTTACTACTCAGTCCAATCATGGCTATTCCTTTGTCCGCAGGAATTTACAGCTTATCTGGTTATATTAATTCCAAATGGCATCTACAAGTCAACCAAAAAATGATTGATACTTGTCATTTTATTAGCGCTGGAATTGTCAGTTTTGCTAGAGGATTAAATGATACTCCTAAAATTGTTTCACTCATTCTGATTATTGAGTATTTTTCGATTCAGGGAGGTATGATCACAATAGCGATCGCAATGGCACTTGGCGGTTTACTCAACTCCCAAAAGATTGCTGTCACCATGAGTGAAAAGATTGCCTCCATGAATGATGCTCAAGGCTTATCAGCAAATATAGTAACCGGAATTTTAGTTATTGCAGCTAGTCGGTTTGGGCTTCCGGTTTCTACCACTCACGTTTCGGTTGGTTCAATTTTTGGTGTAGGATTGATTAGCAGAAACGCCAATAGACGTGTTTTTTATCAGATTCTACTATCGTGGATTTTAACTTTACCAACTGCTGCAATTATTAGTGGAATAACTTACAGGTTATTGCAAGGTTAGAAAAATTGTCTAAATATATTTGTGCAGTTTTTAAGGACTTGTAAATCATGCAAACTCAATCAAAAATTACACTAGATACAGCAGTTACACCGTTTAACCACAAACTCAGTTCTCCTTTGACAAAAAAAGGAATCACTGTTTTACAAATTAATTTAGGTAAGCGTTGTAACCTTGCCTGTACACACTGTCATGTGGAAGCAGGGCCAAAACGTACAGAAGAACTTTCTCCTAAAATTTGCGAACAATTGATTTCGCTAATTCAAAAATTTCCCGAAATTAAAATTGTGGATTTGACTGGTGGCGCGCCAGAAATGAACTATGGATTTAAGCCGCTAGTAGAAGCAGCAAGAGCAACTGGTAAACAAGTGATTGTCCGGTCTAATTTGACTATTTATTTTGAAGATGGATTTGGTGATTTACCAGAATACTTTGCTAAAAACCAAGTCAGGGTTGTAGCTTCTCTACCCTGCTACCTGGCAGATAATGTTGATAAAATGCGCGGTGCTGGTGTTTTTGATAGTTCAGTCAAAGCTTTGCAGTGGCTTAACCAAGTTGGCTATGGTAAAGAACCAAATTTAATTTTGGACTTGATATTTAATCCCCAGTTGCCCAGTGATGAAAATTTTTCCTTAGCTCCCGAACAGAGTAATCTAGAACGAAATTACAAAATGTTCTTACAAGAACATTTTAATATTGTGTTTAACAACCTCTTTACCATTACCAACCTCCCAGTTGGTAGAACTAAAATGCATTTAGAACGGAGAAAACTGTACACCAGTTATTTGAAGTTTTTAGAGTTGCATTTTAATCCCAGCACAGTTGAATATTTAATGTGTCGTGATGAACTTTCAATTGACTATCTGGGCAATGTATATGATTGCGACTTTAACCAAATGATGAATTTGCCTGCAAAAACTTGCAATGGTGAAACTTTAACGGTTGGCAAATTGTTAGAAGCTGGCAGTTTAGACCTGATTAGTGAGATACAAACAGCTGCTTATTGCTATGGTTGTACTGCTGGGTGTGGCTCTAGTTGTGGTGGCGCTTTGCTCTAAGAACTAGAGCATTTACTTTTGTGGCCCGATATCTCTGAGGAAGAGTCAGCATTTGTACATTGCTTCGCAGTTCGATACTGCTGGCTTGGGTTGTTGAATACTCACAAAGACTTAGTAAACGTTATTTACGTCTAGATTGCGATGCTTTGCGTTTGCGCCTAGGAGCAGTACATGAAGGCTTTGGTTTCCATCATCACAGCGACAGACAAGTTGGTGGTTATTTTGCCTCTCGCTATGAATATCAAATACTTCCACAAGTTACCTAAATTGATATGTCTTTTATCGATGAAATTAATCTTGCCAATGCCTTGATTATGGGAGCTAGTCAAGGTATTGGTTTGGGTTTTGTGAAAAAATTGCTACAAGATGACAAAATAGCTAAAGTTTATGCAACTTATCGTCAGCCGGAATCAGCCTCAGAGTTAATAACTCTTGCAGACGAATGTCCTGAGCGATTAATTTGTTTGGAGATAGATATTACTGACGAGTTACAGATTATTGAAGCTGTTCAAAAAATACATACTCAAGTTGACAAACTGCATTTAGTAGTCAACTGCGTAGGACTATTGCATGAAGATACTTTGCAACCTGAAAAAAGCTTAAGACAGATCAATTCAGAAAATTTGCTGCGCTACTTTCAGATAAATAGTATTGGTGCTGTCTTAATGGCTAAACATTTATTGCCTCTGTTTCGTCATGGAGAACGCAGCGTGTTCGCCACTATTTCTGCTAAATTGGGCAGTATTGGCGATAATCAACTTGGCGGATGGTACGGCTATCGGGCTTCTAAAGCAGCACTCAATATGTTGATGCGAACTGCGGCAATTGAGTATAAAAGAAGTTGTCCGAAAGCATTAATAGTAACATTGCATCCTGGTACAACTGATACCCGCCTTTCTCGTCCTTTCCAGGGAAATGTCCCTGCGGAAAAATTATTTTCAGTGGAACGCACCGTTACCCAATTATTGGATGTCATCGAACAGCTTCAAGAAGGCGATAGTGGACAGTTTTTCTCGTGGGATGGAAGCAGATTGCCTTGGTAACTGCGTTACGCTTGTGCTAGTAAAACTCACGTTATTTGTAACCAAAGCCTATGAAGTTTTTTGTGCCAGCAGCTAGGGATGATATCAAAGCAGAGCAAGTGTATGGTGCAATCGCTAAGTCACTCAAAGCACCAATAACCGAAAAGCGTATTTGGAAGTTACAGTGGCGCGATCGCGAAATTGATATGGAATGCGAGGTAGGTAAACCCTTACCATCCTCTTATCAAACCGGGAAAGAGCTAGTTATGGCAATCTTTGAATGCGAAAACTTTTATAAAATTTGTACTCTTACCCGTGGGGGAATAAAGGGAGAACCTATCTTGGTTAGCAAAAACTCTCTATCTTCAGCAACATATTTTTCAGATAATGTAAATAACTGACTTTGTATTTTAATAGGCGATCGCTCTGGTAATGTAGTAGATAAAACCGCCCACCAGATATCTCAAGGTATGACTAACATTCAGATTTCCTTACCTGAGTCGATGAAAGTCTTTGTCGAAGAACAAGTAGCTAAAGGCGGTTATAGTTCAGCATACCGTGAAAAGTCAGGTGCATGATGCCCGTCTCGTTGCTAATATGAAGGCAAATAGTGTGACGCATATTTTGACATTCAATACTAAAGATTTCGTTCGTTATGCGTCTGAAGGAATTGTAGGGGTTGATCCAACAACACTGTAGTTGTTATTTTTCAATATGCCTGCCTAAGCTACTTTTAAAATTTAGGTTCTAAGAACTGGGAAATTCTAACTCAACGCTTCCCCGTCCTAACTGTACCAGTTCAGATGGTAAGTGTCGCTCCAACCAATCTTCTAAATCAGCCATTACCTCGCGGTAATTTAGGTCACTCTGAAGTTCGTGATAGGCTCCCGGATATTCAATTCTCAGCTTATCTGTGTAGTTTACCCGTTGGTAAAAGATGTCACTTCCCGCAGGTAAAGCAACTCGGTCTGCACCGCCGTGGAGAATTAACAATGGTAATTGCCAATCACCTGTATGAGCATTAATCCAATCAACTGTTGCAAAGAATTCTGTAGCTAGACGGGCACTAGCAAGGGTATGTCGCAATGTATCCTGAGCGATCGCAGCTAAAACCTGCGGATCTCGTGAAGCAGTACTGATGTCAATGCCTGTATTCAGGGTGAAACGCGGCCACACCCGTGAGAGCATTTTTCCTAAAAGTACCCGAATCGGTGAAACCCCAACTTTTCCCAAGGTTGGCGCAAGAGCGATCGCACCCTGCAATAATGATGCTTGTTGGGGATGGCGCAGAATGTAATCTAAGACAATCACTCCGCCTAAACTATGACCCAAGAGAAAAACTGGGCATCCAGGATTCTGAGTCTGAATTAACTCTAAAAAGGCTCCCAAATCTTCACGAAACTCACCCCAAGCGTTAATATAACCTTGCTGACCTGGTGAGCGTCCATGACCACGCAAGTCTAAGGCGTAGACAGCATATTGCTTAGGTATTAAATGCTCAATTATATTACCGTAGCGATCGCCATGCCCTCCGAGTCCATGTGAAATTGCTAATATTGCCCGTACTTTACCCTCTGGATGCCAGCTTTGGTAATACAGGTCAATTCCTCCAACACCCTGAAATCTGCCTTCTCTACGAGACGCTAGGCGATCGCTGTGGTCAATCATAAGGTTGGTTTTTTATGTATCTTCCCAGCAAGCTATTAACATGTCAACATGTCTGGTAACACATCTTCTAAAAGTTACCAAATCCGAGCTTAGTAGAGGCGCATCGCTGTGCGCCTCTACCTGATATTACTTATCCTCTGGTGGAAAATTCACAACTATAGGTGGAAAATCTTTTTCTGGGGTTGGTTGTGTTTTGCTAACTACTGGTTGTGGATGTAAAGATGTTGATGTCAATTCAGCTTTACCAGTTTGATTCCATAAAATCATTGATAATAACCCATCGACTAAACCGTTATTGCTGCCGTTACTGCCAACTAAAATATCTGGAATTAAGCGGACATGGCGATCGCCGATAATTTGCATTAGCTGCATGGCTGTATAACCTTGTGAACCTAAGGCTTCTACACCAGCGCGGTAGGTTTCAGCTTTGGCGTTACCTGTGGCCCGAATACCTTCAGCTTCAGCAATTGCCCGGAGTTTTGTACCCTCCGCTTCACCATTCGCCTGCTTAATTTGGGCTTGGGCTTTTAACTCAGCTATATGTACACTCTGCTCCGATTTCACCATTTCTTGCTGGATATTAGCTAGTGCTGTTTCCCGGACAAGCTGCTGCCGTTGAGTTTGCGCCATCTGCTGGACTTCATAAGTCTTGCGTTCTTCTTCGGCAATTTTCCGGTCTGTCTGTGTCTGCATTAACGATGCTGGTGGCTGAATATCACCAATCAGAGTGTCGATCGCTTGCACGTCATAAGCTCGTAATGCTGCTTTAATATACTCAGCAGCTTCAGCTTGCCGTTCACTCCGAGCAGTCAGAAAGTCTAGTACAGTATAGTCTTGGGCTGAGTTACGGAAATAATTACCGATAGTGGGTTCTAGTACATGGTCTACCAGATTTTGCATTGCACCAACGCGAGAAATTACCTTCGGCGCATCTAAAGCACCCACATGAATAATTTGCGCTACTTCCAAATCAAAGGCAAACCCATCTCGCGATCGCACTGTTAAAGAAGCCAGTTTAGCATCATAGCTGTGGCGTTCAGTCCGACCTGACCAGTTTAAGACGATGTTGGTCGTTGGCACCAGTTCAATTTTCATAATCCGGGAATTAATCGGATGCTTACCAGGATATAGCGGTTCGACCCACACACCTTTATGTCCTGGATTTACCAAGTTACCGTGAGTGAAAGCTGCACCACTGACATCTTGATGTGCTTTACCCACGAAAGAAATCACCACACCCACATACCCAATGGGAATTTCCGTCATCGGTACTTGTTCAACTTGGACAAACCAAGGGTTCAAGTTCCAAGAACCAGAAAGCAAGGTCTGTTCTTGTAAACCTCGCCGCCCACCTCCATTAATAAATTTCTGACCATTCTGGAAGTTGTCGTGTCCGTCAATTGTTGGGCCTGCGAGTTCACCAGCAGAAATTGGTACACCATCTAAGGTAGTGACGATGCCAACTTTGTCAGATGCCAGACTGTACACCCGTAACTGTTCACCAGTCATGCCATGAGCGCTAGCATTTGATGCCATGATCACTTTAAACAGGGCGGTGTTAATCCGGTACGTACCAGCCGTGAGAAAACCCATTTGTCGCCCTTTTTCTCCGCCTTGGGTGAGGAATTTGCGAGCATCTTGGAAGTTGTCACAAGTCACAACTTTACCCAAAATCCGCTCTGGTGGGTTGGGTTGACCATCAGCTGCCACAATCAAAGCGATTTCCCCTTGGGGAACGACAATTACCGATTCTTTTTTTACAGAATATTGCCAGGGCCAATAGCCCCAGTGCCAACCAGGAGCTAAAGTATCTGCCTGTAAGCCAGCTTCGCCGTTGAGGGCAATCAAACTACCGGCGGGGAGTCCATGCCCAGAAAGGGTGAATTTCCTGACTACAATGCCGACTTCACGTTCGCCAATAACCACCAGTCCGCCAAAAAATAGGGGGAGGAATATGACTAAACCGCCAACCAAGAGGATGGGAACCAGCACAACAGGATCTACTCCAGCAGTTTGATATTGAGTCCTGCTAGTTTGTAACTGAGCAATATTTGGTGTAGTCTGATTTAGCTGGACAGTCGCCGAAGTGATTTCTTTTGCAGTAGTTATTTTGACAGAAGTAGCATTGGCAGAGTGAATACCACCAGCGATCGCCAATGTTGCTACGATAGATGCTGCAAAACGAGCTACCTTATTTTGTTTAGGCGTACCAAGCAAAGATGAAAAGCTTTTCATAATTTGTGCCCATTTGGGCAACTAATTAGCTAAGTTAACACTTCACTAAAGCTGGCTTCGATTTCTTAAACTTGGCGTAATTTTTTTAAAATAATAAATAAGGAGTCAGAATTCAGAATTCAGGATTCAGAATAAACTATTAAGCATATAAGAAAGCACATTGAGACCGCAGGGGGGCAGGGAACAAGGGAGAGGGGCAGAGGGGCAGAGGGGCAGAGGGGCAGAGGGGATTGAAGTTGGCACATTGAACTCTCCTCTGCTCCCCTGCTCCCCGGCTCCCCCGCTCCCCCGCCTGTTGCCTATTGCCTCTTCCCTATTGCCTATTGTCTAAATAAGTATGGCTACGCCACGCTACGCGAACAGAAATCAAATCGGATTGCTATATATTGAATTCTGACTCCTGAGTTCTGACTTCTGAGTTCTTCTTAATAAATATTTTGTAGGTTGGCTAATATCCAACCTACAAATTGGAAATAGAAAGTTAAATTAGACCGAACCGCCAGCAGCTTGAAACCGAGCGCGGGCGCGTTTGAAGGCTTGATTTGCCTGGATTTGGGCTTGGCGATCGTCTGCTGTCACTTGACTTAGACGTGCTTCGGCTTGGTTGTAAGCAGTACGGGCTTCATCAAGGTTAATTTTGTCGCCACGTTCAGCGCCGTTAACCAGAATTGTCACTTCATTTTCTTCGACTTCGGCAAAACCACCCAAAAGAGCGATCGCTTCCCAATTCTGATTTTTGGCGGCGCGGACTCGCATTACACCAGTATCTAGGGCGGTTAAAAGTGGGGCGTGTCCAGTTAGAATACCTAGTTGACCAGTAGTGCTAGGCAAAACGACTTCTTCAGCTGGAGCATCCCAGACTGTTTTATCTGGGGAAATTACACGAACGGTTAATGTCATTTGTCTTTTGTCCTTTGTCTGTTGTCTTTTGTCTTTTGTCCTTTGTCCTTTGTCCTTTGTCATTTGTAATTGCCATTAGTCATTAGCACTTGAACTAATGACTAATGACTCATGACCAATGACCAGCGACCAATGACCAATGACTAATGACTAATGACTAACCTTTGATTTTTGCAGCTTTGGCGATCGCTTCGTTAATATCGCCAACCAAGTAGAAAGCCTGTTCTGGCAGATCGTCCAATTCACCAGACAGAATCTTTTGGAAACCTTTGATGGTGTCTTCCAACTTCACGTATTTACCAGGAGAACCGGTGAATACTTCTGCGACAAAGAACGGCTGAGACAAGAAACGCTCAACTTTCCGGGCCCGCGCTACGATGAGACGGTCTTCTTCAGACAATTCATCTAGACCGAGAATGGCGATAATGTCTTGGAGTTCTTTATAACGTTGTAGAGTTGATTGCACCGCCCGTGCAGTATTGTAGTGTTCGTCACCGACAATATTGGGCTGGAGCATGGTGGAAGTTGAACCAAGGGGGTCAACTGCGGGATAAATTCCCTTAGCTGCTAAACCACGAGATAGTACTGTTGTACCGTCCAAGTGGGCGAAGGTGGTAGCAGGTGCGGGGTCGGTGAGGTCATCCGCAGGTACGTACACTGCTTGAATGGAGGTAATGGAACCCTCTGTAGTCGAGGTAATCCGCTCTTGCAGTTCACCTACGTCGGTTCCCAATGTAGGCTGATATCCTACCGCAGAAGGCATCCGACCCAGGAGCGCCGACACTTCCGAACCTGCTTGTACAAACCGGAAGATGTTGTCAATAAACAGCAGCACGTCCTGCTTGTTCACATCTCGGAAGTACTCTGCTACTGTCAATCCTGAAAGACCAACCCGCATTCTGGCTCCGGGTGGCTCGTTCATTTGACCGTAAACTAGAGCAATTTTTGACTCATTGAGGTTGTCTTTGTTGATAACCCCAGACTCAATCATTTCGTTGTAGAGGTCATTGCCTTCACGGGTGCGCTCACCCACGCCAGCAAAAACGGATACTCCACCGTGCTGAGTAGCGATGTTGTTGATCAACTCCATCATGATCACGGTTTTACCAACACCAGCACCGCCGAATAGACCAATCTTACCGCCGCGTCGATAGGGAGTCAGAAGGTCAACAACTTTAATCCCAGTCTCAAACACCGAAGGTTTGGTTTCCAGGTCGGTGAATTTGGGAGCAGAGCGGTGGATGGGTAAACTTGCCTCAGCATTTACTGGGCCTCTGTTGTCCACAGGTTCGCCAAGGACGTTGAAAATCCGACCCAAAGTGGCTTTCCCAACTGGCACGTTAATGGGAGCGCCTGTATCGGTGACTTCAAAACCGCGCACTAAGCCTTCGGTGGAACTCATCGCAACAGTCCGCACCTGGTTGTCGCCCAGCAGTTGCTGTACTTCAACGGTGATGTTGATTTCCTGTCCAGCTTCGTTGGTGCCTTGGATTTTCAAAGCGTTGTAGATTTGTGGCAATTTCCCGCCGGGAAATTTAACGTCTACAACTGGGCCAATGATTTGGGTAATGTAGCCAATGTTTGTTTTTTCTGCGGTTGTGACCATGCTGCGCCTAATGAGTGAAGCTAGATTTCAGATAAGGTCGTAGAAGACATAATAATAAGCAATGTCAACTTTCACTTTAGCACCGGACGGGGACATAACTCCCTTAGTAATTCCTTAAAAAGGAGTTTGGCGGCTGTGGTTATAGTCTTTATTCTGACCTTGATCCCTAATCTTATCTTTAGATGCGATCGCCCAGCTATCCGCGCTGTAGCTAAAAATGCCACTCTGTTAATTTTACTAAGTATTTATATTTATACAAAAAGCCAGATTTTGATACCTAGCTTTAACAAATTCTGCCATAGCAGGCGAAGATTTGGCCTTTCGCTGCGATCGCACATCCAAGCAGTATTTATTAGGCTACTGGCATAGTATTAACTTGATTTCAGCTAAAGTATATAGCCATGAGCATTATTGGTAAATAGAGTTGGAAAAACAAGTATTATTACTGGTATTCACTAAAAATTTATAATATTAATTTGTATTCTTACTAAAATATAAAAATTATCAAAACCATAGTATGTAAAGCTTTAACTGCGATGTTACAGCTACTACTAAATTAATAACTGTATAAAAGTTGTATAAATTTATCGGATTTTATGTCCAGTAATACATATTTGTATTACACAATATGCTTTGGATGGGCGCAGATCGTGATAGACATCACTAACAAGCCTATTCTGAATCCTGACTCCTGAATTCTGCTGTAAGACTATCTAAAAACTAAATTTCCAAAACTTGTGAATATCCATAAGATAAAGATAGATACAAAAACTACTTTTAGCCAAGCCGCGATGCCTGATTTAGGCGTAGCTACGGCTTCACCCTCACACTTTCAGCGAGCGACAGCTTATGAATTTCTCGTCAGCACGACAATATTTTTATCAGGAGATTCAGCAGTCTGACGAACACATTGAGTTAGCAAAGGCAGCTCTGTATATTGCACTAGAAGAATATCCCAATCTAGACCTAGAAGAATATCTCAATGCCCTTGATACAATGGCATGGGAGCTACAAGAACGCTTGCCTGATTCACGATATCCTTTGCGGATAGTTCAAAGTATTAATCAGTATCTATACGAAGATTTAAAATTTTCTGGTAATAAAATTGACTATTACGACCCGCGCAACAGCTTTTTCAATGATGTAATTGACCGCCGATTAGGAATTCCCATTAGCTTGGCGTTGGTTTACCTAGAGGTTGCTCGACGGATTGATTTTCCGATGGTAGGTGTAGGAATGCCAGGACATTTCCTGATTCGCCCAGATATTCCCGATATAGAGATTTTTGTGGATGCTTTTAATGGCGGTGAAATAATATTTGCCCAAGATTGTGAAGAACGCCTATCTCAACTTTATCAGCAACCTGTAACGCTACAACCAGAATTTTTAGCTGTAGTCAGTAATCGGCAATTTTTGGCAAGGATGCTGACAAATTTAAAATTTATTTATCTTAAACAGCAAGAGTTAGAAAAAACCCTAGCAGCAGTTGAACGAATTTTGTTGCTGTTTCCTGGCTTAACTTTAGAATTGCGCGATCGCGGCTTGATCTATTATCAACTCGGTTACTACCCCCAAGCCGTAGACGACTTACAAAATTATTTAGCAAAAGTTCCTGATGCCGAAGATGCGTCTGTGATTAGGCGGCTACTTACCGAATTGGGTAAAGAGAAGTAGGGAATGGAGAGCAGGGGGAGCAGAGGAGCAGAGGAGGCAGGGGGAGAAATAAGCAATGCTCAATGCTCAATTACGAATTAGGAATTTTCTGCGACTCGTTTGAGCCGACGCAGCTGGGCTTGCATATCTTCTTTTGTCCAAGATGCAGCAAAGGTGTTGAAACCCCAGCTAACTAAGGGGTTGGGGATATCGTACTCAAAGCGGTTCAATAGAAGCGTTCCCTTTTCTATAGGTTGACATTCCCAGCGATCGCGCCCTTGAAAAAATCCCTGAAATTCCCAGACTACCAAACCCGGTTGCCGTTCTACAACTACGCTATTCAATGTGGGTTTCAGTAAAGGAATTTGAATAATAAAACGACTTTTACTGCCGATATTAGTACTCCAAGCTTCACCCACAGGTTCGCAACGGAGTACGGGGTTGAGCCAACGGTGCATGAGAGTCAAATCGCTAATACAGCGCTCCACCACCGTAGCTGTAGCATTAATTTGAATCGATTGTTCCAAAACTTGGGACATTCTATAGCAATCCGATTTGATTTCTAAACTTATTTGTGTAAGAGGCAATAGGCAATAGGGAAGGAGGCAATAGGCAATAGGCACTCTTGCAACAGTCAAGAAGGCTCCTTGAGTTGTACTGAATTTTTTCAGAAATCAAACCTATATATCTCGATGCTGTTGCTGCAATTAGAGTAACGCAAAATTCAGCACTGTCAGTAGATTAAATCAAATATTTAGTAACAAAGTCCAAAATTAGTCTTGATATCAATCAATATATGTGTGTTTTTACTGGTAAATTGATAGGCAAAACACTGAGTCAGTGTTTGCGGCGAATACTTAAGCATAATTCCCGAAAACCATGAACACAACTTGGCAAGAAATAACCCAGGTGATTGGAGTTAGTTTATCCACAAGGGTGCAGCCATTTTTGGCACAATCGCCCAGCCTGCAACCAGTGCAACCAGCAATAAATCAAGGAATCGCTGATGTGCAAGGTATTGTACAACAGTTGATTCTGTTTACGCCTCGTTTATTAGGGGCAGTGGCAATTTTGTTAGTGGGTTGGCTAATTGCAGCGATCGCAGCAGCAGTGACGCAAGGAATTCTCAAGCGCACAAACATAGATAACCGCATTGCCTCAGGGATAACGGGTCGTCAGGATGTTCCCCAAGTTGAGAAATTCATCTCCAGCTTAGTCTTTTGGAGCATTCTCCTTTTGACTGCGGTAGCTGTTTTACAGACATTGGATTTGGAAATTGCTTCTCGACCCCTCAATAGTTTTCTCGATCAACTGATTGGCTTTTTGCCAAAGTTAGTTGGCGCGGGAATCCTTTTGGCAGCCGCCTGGTTTTTGGCGACAATTGTGAAGATTATCACTGTGCGCTCATTACAGGCATTTAACCTGGATGAGCGTTTGAATCCAGAACCAGAAAACAGCGCACCCAGCCTCAATCAGGTGTCTCTGAGTGAGACGATTGGCAATGCTCTGTATTGGTTTATATTTTTACTGTTTCTTGCCCCAGTTTTGGATACTCTTGGACTCAGGCAGGCTCTACAACCAGTACAAGCTCTGATTACACAAATTCTGCTAATTCTGCCGAACATTTTAGCGGCGATCTTAATTGCTGTAGTTGGCTGGTTCATCGCTAATGTCGTGCGGCGAATTGTAACGAACTTACTGGCAACAACTGGCATCGACCATTTAGGTAGTCGCTTGGGATTATCTACAAGTGCGGGAGTGCAACCTCTATCCAGTATTATCGGCACAATTGTCTATGTTTTAATTTTGATTCCTGTGGCGATCGCAGCGCTGAATGCCTTGCGAATTGATGCGATATCTGTCCCGGCGATCGCCATGCTGCAACAGGTTCTCAACGCTCTACCCGCCATCTTTACAGCCGTGGCAATTTTGATTGTTGCCTATTTCGTCGGGCGATTTATTGCAGATTTGGTTACAAGTATCCTCACCAATTTAGGCTTTAATAACATTTTCACTATCCTGGGTCTAACAACACCCAGCAGACGAATTGAAATTTCAACTGAACCAACAAACTCCCCAATTTCAACTCGCACTCCATCGGAAATTGTAGGCATTGTTGCTTTAGTGGGGATCATGCTGTTTGCCACGGTGGCGGCGGTGAATATCTTGAATATTCCAGCCCTGACAGCATTAGTGTCTGGGATTGTGATTATATTCGGGCGGATTTTGGCGGGATTGGTAATTTTTGCCATTGGCTTATTCCTGGCAAATCTGGCTTTTAACATCATTACCAGTTCTGGCGACCGCCAAGCCCAGATTTTGGGACAAGTGGCGCGGATTGCAATTATTGCCTTAGTCTCGGCAATGGCACTGCAACAGATCGGAGTTGCCAGTGATATTGTGAATTTAGCCTTTGGACTTTTACTAGGTGCGATCGCAGTTGCTATTGCCCTAGCTTTTGGTCTTGGAGGGCGCGATATTGCAAGAGAGCAAGTTCAAGAATGGCTAAACTCTTTCAAAGGTAGAAACTAAAAGTTGATGAAGGCGCAATTTCATCTGTAAATCTGGAAAAGTGCAGTCGTAAGCATCAATAGCGCAGAAAATCTATCGGCAATTTTGCTTAATAGGTTGAAAGTTAGAAGCTCAGAAACTCGGAGTTTGAGTATAGAACTGGGAATGTCATGTTCTGAAACTCAAGTTCCGAGTTTCAAAGCTCAATTTAATTGGATTTTCCTAGTCAGCATTTTTAGCGGCGTAATTGAGAAATTCCTGAATAAATTATTATATCGAATAAGTCTGCTTTGTATGAAGAAAAATTATGCTGTTGAGGCTGTAATAATAACTCCATCATTTGAAGAACTAAAAACAAATGGAGCATCTTTTACTAAATCGCTAAACCTCAAACCATGAGACTATTTTTTAGCAATTGGTATGACCATTACTGATAGTCGATTTACAAGTTTATGGCTAAGACTGCATAATAGCGTCATCTGCTGTCCATAGTTGGACAGTAAAGTTTTTGGAAGCAACATATAGAAATAATATAAAATGATTACTATATCTTTAAAAATTTTGTAAGTAAATTCGTCATTAATGCTGAGGTGCTTCTTAGTTTGAGAAAGAGAAACTGGAGCAAACACTCTACAGCAGAAAACATGGATTTTATCAACCAAGCACAGAAGTTGGCAGATACAGTTAGAGATAAAGCTCAAGAAACAGCCAGCAATGTAATAAACGGGATGGATGAGGTAGTTGATGGAATCAAGAACGCTACTAGCGAGATGACTACTTCAAGTGTCCATGCAGTTAATGATTTGCAAAGTTTGTCAACCATAGCAGTACAGTCAAGTTTTGAAACTGTTCAAAATGTTAGTAAAACATTTCAACAAACTGCTGTTGGAGTTGCCGCATCTAGCATGGTTATGGCTGATGCTTTGCAAAATTTACCAAAGACAGCTGCCGAATTAGCCCAAGAGATGCCCAAGATTGCAAATAGGCTGAGATATCGTGCTGGTGTTCGGGTACGAGACTTACCTCGCTCTGATGCAGATGTCATGAAGCTTTTTGAGAAAATTCCTGGCATATCAAAGCTTGGAGGTAAAGAATATACAATTCGTCAATTTCTTAGAGATAAGCATGGTAGTCACATCAAGCCACGTTCCCAAGGTGGATCGAATGCTGCTGATAATATTCTTTGGGAAGTAGGTGTTGACAATCTCCGCCGAGGAGCCAAAGTAATGACTGTTGGCGAACAGTTTTATATTCGAGTTTATAATGCGGTAGATTCTATTGTTAGCAATTCTGGGACAATAGCGAAACTTGGGATTACTGCAACGGGAACAGCTATTCTCACTCAGGTTGTAGTCACGGCGATTTCTTATTCTTTGGATCTTTATCGGGGTGATATTACTGTTGAAGAGTATAAAAATCTAATTTTTGAAGCAGCAAAGGCAGCAGGTATTGCGACACCAATTGTTTTTTTGGTCTTGGTAGCTGTGTTAGCTTTATTTCCAGAATTTACAGTTATTTTGTCAGCACCAGTGGTTGTTGCAGGCTTCAATGCTTTATTTGGTATTAGTATTGCTACACCCATCATTCAATCGCTAGTTCGTCATATCGAAGCTGGAGGTTTTGGCATAGAAACTGCTAATGCTTACAAAACTGCATTTGATGATATTTCTGCGCTTTAAAATAAGCTATTCCAGCCTAATTAGAGTGGGTGTCTTGCCTGCCCATAGCCAAATACAGGGCCGAGAAAATTGCTAAAATTTCAGATATCGAAACCAGACAAAATACTGCTGCTTATACAGAGATTTTAGCATGGTTGAAGTTTGAGAAAGATTTTATTAATCAATTATTGCGGGAGGATTTTATGCAAAAATTCAGTGATTTATCAAGATATTTTCCAGAAAGGAGAACAACAAGAAGCTTTTCGCTTCTTAAATCGTCAGTTAAATCGGTGAGTTGGAGAAATTGATTCATCAATAGTTGAGATAATTCGAGTCTCATCTACTGAACAATTAGGAGAAGAATTTTTAGATTCTTCAAATGTATAGCAATCCTAAATAATTCGTGAAAAAAATCTGTTGCCTATTGCCTATTCCCTATTGCCTACCTTCACGACTAATTTCACAGATCAAATAGGATTGCTATATTTGATTTAGTTGCTTGGCTTGAGCAAAATACAAGTAGCTAAAATAATTTGTAATTTGTAATTACGAATTAGTTCAAGTAAGCTTAGACGCACTCTGTTTTAACCGGAGAAGTCAGTGGCGTGATATAGGAATATTCTCAGGATAAATATAGCTAACCAAACCTTATTTATGCATCACTTTTTGAGTTTTACTTTGTGGAGTAATTCATCTTTAATGCGGTTAAGAATTGAAGCTTCATCCAAGTTTGCCAAAATCCGATTAATCACTGCTTTCGGGCCATCGGGCCCCCAAGTTGCGCCATTGGCTAAATAAACTTTGGTAACTTGTCCAATACCGTAAGAAGAAACACCAGCTACTCCCCCTTGGGTGAGTGCCACCGATACATAAGGGCCTAGCGCAATGCCACCCGTAGCTGTTGCAGAGATTCCCAGTAAAGTTTTTAATCCACTCAAGCCTAGATTTGCTAACAATTCACTAGCACCGATGCCGCCCATACTCAGGGCGATTTTTTGTAGCAATTGTACAGCCCCGGCTTCCGTCATGGAGAAGCCATAGAGTTTAGATAAACCCAAAATCAGAGCAATATCAATAACCACACTACTCAGAATATCTACCACAGTTACAGGATTGAGTGCGATCGCTAATGCCTTAGTCATCACAGCTTTCCAAATCAACTGATTAGCATTCTGTTCCCGAATCATCAGTTTTCGCTCGATTAACTGCTCATTTACAATATCGGCATAAAGCATGGTATTAAGAGCAACCAAAGCTTTGCCCTCACGATGCAGAATTTCCAAGATTTTCAGCTTCAGTTCCTCGACTTGGGCATTCCCTGTACGTAACTGTATGCCCCTCGTACCATCAGGGCGACGAATCGCCGTCTTCACCAATGGCGATGCCGCAGCCATAACAATTTCCAAAGGTGTGAGTAATTCCCGCACCCTTTCATCCCGGATTTTGTGATAAATTGCCATCCGGTCTGCTTCTGGATACTGGTCTACTTTGTTAAACACCAGAATGATCGGTTTACCTGCTTCCCGCAACTGAGAAAGAGCCATGTATTCCAGTTTTGTCATATCGCCAGATATCACAAACAGAATCAAATCTGCTTGTTTGGCAATCTGTTCAGCTAAGGCGGCGCGGGTTGCACCATCTACTTCATCTAACCCAGGAGTATCAATTAATTCCACCTGGGATTGACCTACACCAGGGAGAGTGACACGCAAAGCACGTTCAGTTTCCCCAATCATCTCTTCGCTAATACTCCAATTAACTGTTTGTGCAGTCCGGGTGACACCGTGTAGCGGCCCAGTTTCAAATACCGTTTGCCCAATCAAAGAATTGAGTAGCGAAGACTTCCCACGTCCTACCATCCCAAAAGCCGCAATCTGCACCACCATCCGGTCTAACTTTCCCAGCATGGTTTCCAAATCAGCAATTTCTGCCTCTAACCCGCTTTTTTCCTGGGGAGTAAGGTCGAGATTGGCTACCAAGTTTCGCAACGCTGTTTGCGCTTGTTTATAGTTCAGTTCCGTCTGAATATCTTCAAAACTGAAAATAGCACTATCCAATTCTTCCTCCCAGCTGAGAGAATTTCCGTCAGTGTTAGCAGAATCGCTTTGATGAGGTTCAGGCACGGGTAATGGCGAAGTCATATTAATTTGAGATTTTAGATTTTAAATTTTAGATTTTAAATTTTAGATACAGTTCATTTACTATCCTAGTTATTTTTATGAGGGGTTTGGCGAGACGATGCAGACAAAGGAGACAAGGGGCAAGGGGAATAAATATGCCCAATGCCCAATGCCCAATGCCCAATGCCCAATGACTAATAACCAATGGCTAACAAAACGTCATAAACTGAAAAATGCATCTAAATAGCACGTTAGAATCTTGACTAAATTACCTGTGCGGAAAATCGTTATTGCCGGCAACTGGAAAATGTTCAAAACCCAGGCAGAAACCCAGGAGTTTTTACAAGGATTTCTGCCCCACTTAGAAGAAACCCCCCAAGGGCGAGAAGTGATATTGTGCCCTCCATTCACTAATTTAAGTGTTTTGTCCAAAACTTTGCACGGTAGCCTCATCCAACTGGGGGCACAAAACATTCATTGGGAAGAATTTGGAGCCTATACAGGTGAGATTTCTGGCCCAATGCTGACAGAAAGTGGTGTGCGCTTTGTGATTGTCGGTCATAGCGAACGACGACAATACTTTGGTGAAACGGATGCAACCGTTAATCTGCGCCTCCGAACTGCTCAAAGGTTTGGTTTGACCCCTATTCTCTGTGTTGGTGAAACTAAACAACAACGAGATGCAGGAGAAACTGAATCGCTGATTGCTCTCCAACTCGATAAAGGTTTGGTAGATATCGATCAGAATAATTTGGTGATTGCCTACGAGCCAATTTGGGCAATTGGCACTGGTGACACTTGTGAAGCAGTGGAAGCTAATCGAATAATTGGCTTAATTCGGAGCCAGTTGAGTAATCCAGATGTATCAATTCAATATGGTGGCTCAGTCAAGCCAAATAATATTGATGAAATCATGGCTCAACCAGAAATCGATGGCGTTTTAGTGGGAGGAGCAAGTTTAGAACCTGAAAGTTTCGCTCGGATTGTGAATTTTCACTTAGTGTAATATGCTTTCTTTTCGTTCCCATGCTCTGCATGGGAATGCCTAATGTAGATTTATGCCAAGCAATTTGATAATTCGAGAACGCTGTTTCGACTGGGGACAGCGAACTTATTTAATGGGCATTTTGAATGTGACGCCTGATAGCTTTAGTGATGGGGGTGAGTTTAACACTTCTTCTACCGCTTTAGTACAGGCACAAGCACTGGTGGCTGCTGGTGCTGACATCATCGATGTGGGCGGTCAATCAACTCGACCAGGGGCAAAGCAAATCACTCTGACTGAGGAACTTGACCGAGTGTTATCGGTGTTACAGGTGCTAAGGCCAGAGATTTCAGTCCCAATTTCTGTAGATACAACCCGTGCTGCTGTAGCCAAGGCATCTGTAGAAGCTGGAGCCGATATTATTAATGATATTTCTGGCGGCACTTTTGACTCAGAAATGTTGACAACAGTGGCAGAGTTAGGTGTGCCGATGATTTTAATGCACATCCGGGGAACACCACAGACAATGCAACAACAGACTGATTATCAAGATTTGCTTGGTGAGATTTATAGTTTTTTGGCTGGGCAAATTGAGGCAGCAACTTCTGCGGGTATTGACTTGGAAAAAATTATTATTGATCCTGGTATTGGTTTCGCTAAAAACTATGAGCAAAATTTAGAAATTTTTCGCGGTTTGCGATCGCTCACAACACTCAACTGTCCTATCTTGGTAGGAGCATCTCGTAAAAGTTTCATTGGTCGGATTTTAAATCAACCAGATCCCAAAGCACGAGTTTGGGGAACGGCAGCAGCTTGTTGTGCTGCTATTTTTAATGGCGCTGATATCCTCCGAGTTCATGATGTTCAAGAAATGCACGATGTTTCACTAGTAGCTGATGCGCTACTGAGACAAGCTGCACAAGGTGATTGTTAAGTATTACCGTTTTCGTGTTTTTTGCCGTTACCTTCTGGATTTTCTGGGTGGGCTATCAACTCCTGAAACATTTCACTTGAGTTAGCTGGGTCTACAAAGACAATTTTGGCATTAGTGCTCTCACCAAGTTTTTGGCTAGCGTCTACGTAATCTTGAGCCACAAGATACCGCAGAATGTCCCTACTGTCAGGATTGGAACGGAGAGCTTGAGAAATGATTTGCACTGAAGCCATAGTTCCTTCTGCTTTCTTAATGGCAGCTTCCTTTTCCCCTTCTGCTTCGGTAATCAACGCCCGTTTTTTGATGACGGCGGCTTGTTCCTCTTCCCTAGACTTTCGCACACTTTCAGGTAGAGTAATTCTCTGGATATCTAACCGGAGAATCTCAACTCCCCAATCTGCCGTTACATTATTCAACTGGTCTAATATGGCTGAGTCCATCTCTGCTCTAGAAACGTTAGTCTGCTCTAGGGTATTCTGAGCAATGATTTCCCGGAGCGTGGTTGTGGTTATTTGTATCAATGATCCTTGCAGATCCTCAATTTCGTAAAAGCTTTTCACAATATCTCGAATGCGCCAGTATACAATAGCGTCCACTTCTACGTAAATATTATCTTGGGTGATTACATTCTGAGGTTTGATGTCTAAGAACTGCTCTCGCGTAGTATCTTCCATCACAACCTGATCTACCAAGGGAACAATAAAGTTCAGCCCTGGCTTAAGTTTCCGATGATACCGCCCCAGGCGTTCGACTAGGGCTTCATTTCCTTGATTAATCAGTTTTGCAGAACCTAAGGCATAACCTATAAGGGCTAAAACTATAGCAATAATTGGTTCCATGTATGCTCCTATTCAGCTTTTGGGAGAATTTAATGTCAAAGATATGCTACTAGCTTGTCATATCTTTGAGTTTAATGTTTTGAGTCTGTAATTTTATCAACCACAGCAGCGATGTTGAGTCCCTGCGCGTTTTGTACATAAGCTGTAAGTAGGACTGTTTTGCAGAATGCGTAGAAGCTCTGCTTCTTGTCGTCAGACATCGCTATTAAAGCACCTTGATAAAACACTGGCAAGGACTATTTTATGTAATCAAAGTTACTTGTATTGAGATTTTTAGACAATCTTGGATCTTTTTCAGCATATTTACTTAGAAAATTTTATTGCAAAGTACAATTTATTACTTTTTAAAGTTTACTACAATTGGGTTAAAATTGGCTTCAGCCATTAAAAATGTCAAAATATTATGGGTAGGTTATTAATCAAATTTATAGGTATAATCCTACTTTTCACAGGACTATAATTTTTTCGTAAAAACATCATATTTGTTAGCGGTTACTATTCATATTTTTACCAAAGCTTATCGGCTACAGCTTCAGTTTTGACAACTATGGCGGGTATATTTGCATTAGTTTTTTTCGTAGAGAAACTCGTAACTTAGGATGGGTTTTTTTAGGCATTGGCATAGTACTAGTTTTCTTAAGTGGTGGAGTTATTTTAAAGCCAACTAGCTTATGGAATTTCATAATTGCTTTTACAGCATTAGCATCTGGATATAAATTACTAAATGAGGGCAGAATCAACTTTTAACATCTATAAATATCATTATGTTTTCTCGTCTAACTTAGTAGCTAAAGCTACATTTTTATCAAGATCATAGTACAGCTATAAAAATTTATCATCATAATTTCCCCAGCCTCTCTATTGCTTCTGAGAGTCAATTAGGGCACTTAGATTAACTTTTAGTTAAGCGCCGATTTTACCAGGCAGAAGCACCATAACCCGCCTCAGATGGACAAATAGCCTCTTAATCATGACTGTAGCTCAGGGGGTTTTACTAAGGTTGAGGGTAATATTAGAATGGAAACTATTGATGATGAGGAAAAGGCAAGAATGACCCAGGTTGTTCTAGGAGAGAACGAAGGAATAGATTCAGCTTTGCGGCGGTTTAAACGCCAGGTTTCCAAAGCTGGGATATTAGCTGATGTGAAATATCATCGGCACTTTGAAACACCGATAGAAAAGCGTAAACGTAAGGCAGTCACGGCTAGACGAACAAGACGTTTTAAATAAACCTATTTAGTATGGTAGTGCCCTTGCTTGAGGTTATGACCGAAAACAAGCAACAGCGCAACGCCGAATAGCCCCTCGTAGACATCGGCATTCTTTTTACAAAAATTAGCAAAGTCTGCCGTACTGGCAATTAGGGTATAGATAAGTCACTTTCCCTATACACAAAAAGCATTAGGGGCTTTATCTTGGTTGGATGGAGCAAGCTAAAATCGCTGCCCATCAACCAACATAAGCGCCTTTAAACATTGGTTAGCTTACTAAAGGAAGCTAGATAGGGTAGTATTCATCTAACCCTAAGACTCAGAATTATTAATGGTGCGGCTATTACAAACATTCATTGCCATTTCTACACCCTGTTTAAGGCTTAGTTCAAGACACTCAACCACGAACTGAAGTACAAAAGACATCTGCTGATTTTCGGTAGCGGAAAATCGCCCCAGTACATGGGAGATAGCACCGGAATCATCGTTATTAGCTGCATCTTTGGGTTTACCAATACCGATTCGCAAACGGGGAAAGTTTTGGGTACTAAGATGTGCGATCGCACTTTTCATGCCGTTATGTCCGCCAGCCGAACCAGACAAGCGCAGACGAGTTTTTCCCAAGGGCAAATCCATATCATCATAAATGATCAGCACTGATTCAGGCGGCAATTTATACCAACTTGTCACCGCTTGTATTGACTGTCCTGAGCGATTCATATAAGTCAATGGTTTTAGCAAGCGAATCTTACCTCCACTTGGGGCCATACCCTCGCCATACTCACCCTGAAACTTGCGGTTTTCTGCTAAGGAAATGCGCCAAGAACGGGAAAGAGCTTCTACAGCCGCAAAGCCGATATTATGGCGTGTTTGGTCATACTTAGCTTCTGGATTCCCCAACCCGACAATTAGCTGGGGAATTACCAAAGCTGGTTGCTTAACAGCTTCTGTCATTTTGCCTACAGTCAATTGATATGCAGCATTTTAGTAGTTTGTCTCAAGAATTTTGATGAGTTCGTATTCAGCACTTTAGTACTGGCTACGAAGTTGCTCAACCCTACTAACTCATGAGACGGACTACTAGCTAAATAAGCCAACGGAAATAAATATAACTATATTAAGAAGGGTAAAGGGTAAGGGAAAAAGCCTTCGGCTGGGGAAAAGGGTAAGAGGTAAGGGGTAAAGGTTTAATTCTTTCCTTTCCCCTTTCCCCTTTAACCTTTTCCCTTTCCCCATACAAAACTTTACATAGTTCGGTTTAATCGCGTCTACTTACTTAGGTTACGAAGAACTAGCGGTATCCTGCTCAGATTTAGCAGGGTAGATTTGCTTAGGTTCCAATTCAGCAGTAGTCTTTACAGCTTCTTCTAACTGTTCTGCTTCTTTTTGAAACTCATTTTGAAACTCCTTGGAAGCTTCTTGGAAACTACGAATTGTTTTACCTACACTCCGACCAATTTCTGGCAGCTTCTTGGGGCCAAAGATTAACAGTGCCACTACCATAATCACAGCCATTTCCGGCAGACCGATACCAAATATATTCATTTTTTGTCTCCTGTAAACTATAGAACCAGTACAGAAACTCGCATATATAGTTAGTCTAGTAGGAAATCGCAACTGACAAAAAAACCCGGATAAACCGGGTGTAACTTAACTTGTTATCCAAACTTGATAGCTGCTGTATATCCCTTAGCGTCCTAAACTCCGCCAATCGACAAGTACATCCTGAACCAAGAGTGATTGATTGTAAAGTTGCAGAATAATCAGCAAAAAGACGAAAAATAGCAAAATAAAAACAGCCATCACAGGGGTAGTACCCCAACCTGGAGCCACTTTCCCATACTCAGAGTTAAGTGGTTTCAGGATATCTCCCAACCTAGTCCTTTGTGCCATAGTTCACCTAATATTACTTGCCAAAGCTTTTTTTAATCTTCTGTAATATTCTATAAGAATAGCACTCATCATCTATCCCTCAATTATGGAACCCGCAATAGTTCTTAGCATTTCTATGGCCGCCGTGGTGATTGCGATCACCGGAATTTCGATTTATACCTCCTTTGGCCCTCCTAGCAAGGAATTGAACGATCCATTTGATGACCACGAAGATTAAAAGAGTCATTTGTCAATGGTCTGTGGAAAACCACAACTGACCACTGACACAGCACTAGTGGCTTACTCCAGCCTGGGATTAATCGCTGGGATTACCTTGAAACTAGCGATTTTCCAAGGTTGTATCGTCAAGTTTTGTTGCTGATATGAGAATTCAGTGCTAGAGGAACGCTCTAACAAATCTACTGTTTCTCCTAGATTCAGACCTAAATCACTTTGCAAAGATAACTCGGCTGTTTCTCCGTGACATTCATAACACCGCAGAATTAACTGCTGTGGATCATCCTCAGATGGCTTCAAGGCCATTAAGATTAAATTTTCAGCTGATAAATCTAAAAAACTCACTCCTTCAGTAGTGCTGTTAGCCGTAGTCGGGCGTTGAGTCTGCGCTGTTAGCGGATAGCTAGGGTTTATGCTGAGTGGATTCAATATCACTTGCAACGGTATATTTAATTCATAGCCACGCCGTACTGTATGCGCTGATTCCCAGCTACCAGTATGAGGATACAAGGTATATGTGAATTCGTGAAAACCTCGGTCAGCCTCCGAGTCTGGCCAATCAGGGCTGCGTAGCAGTGTCAGGCGGAGTTGATTTTGTTTGCTGTCGTAACCGTATTTACAATCATTCAGCAAACTGACACCATAACAATTTTGGATTGTGTCTTCTGCTGTCAAATCAGCCCAACGTAAGGCGGGAACTTCCCATTTTGCTTGTTCTGCGGGGTTTTGCGGTTTGGTTGGGCGGCGAATTGCCCCAGAGGGAATTTCATAAGTAGCAAAGTCTGCTTCGACATTTAGAGGAAAAGCAGCTTTCACTAATACATGATTTTCTTGCCAGTTGACAGTAGTAGCTATGTTCAGCAGAGGTGAACCAGCTTGCAGAATATAGTCTTGGCAAAATTCCGATTCACCCAACTGACGCACCACGCGCACACGACTTTGCACAGGGCCTTGTTCTAACCACTGAATAGATTGAAGATTTGTTGCGGGTAAGGGATGTTGGGCATAATTGGGGTCAATATTCCAAGCATCCCAATATTGACCACTGTCTTTAAAAGCTTGTAGTTGATTCCCCGCACCACTCAAAACTTCTCGTTGATAAGTTTTGTCAAAAACACTTGATAAATCTCCGGTGTCAGGATCTATAACAACTTGCAAAAATTCATTTTCTAAAATCCAGTCTGGAAGAAGTGGGGGAAGTGGGGGAGATGAAGGAGATGAGGGGGAAAGCCAAAATATGCGGTAGCCTACGGGTGGAATTTCGGTAGCGAGAAATAGTAGGGTTGATGGTTCAGATAATTGGGAGACAAGCTGCTTTCCAGAAGTATCGTAAATCTGCCATTCCTCTGGCGTGGGTAAAGCTACAGAGACTACCTCAGAACGCTGCCAATTGAGAGAATTGAAAACGAAAATAGGCAAACTATTGGGTTTTGGTGGTTCTGATAGAGTAATCTGAGATGCGATCGCTAAAAGTGATTCCTGTAATATCTTCGTTCCTACTTGTTCCACTTGCTGCCATTGGGGCAACGCATCCAAATAAACTTGGGTAATTGAAGAACCAGGTAAAATATCGTGAAACTGTTGAAATAACACTAGTTTCCAAGCTGCTTCGATTTCAGCTTTGGGATATGTCATGCTACAGCTTACAGTTGCCAAGGTAGCAAATAGTTCAGCTTGATACAATAAATTTTCACAACGACGATTCCACCGTTTTTGATCCGCGTGGGTAGTGTAGCAACCACGATGGAATTCTAAGTACAGTTCGTTATCCCAGGTGGGGAATGAGGGGGAAGCAGGGGGAGAATAATAACTCTTGACTCCTGAATTCTGACTCCTGAATTCTGACTCCTGAATTCTGCCTCCTGCCTCACTTCGACTACGCTCAGTGACCACCTGCCTCCTGCCTTCTTTACTGATTTGCTGTAAATACTTTTCAGCCGTTGTAAATTCTAAGTCTGGGAAGAAAGGTGACTTTTGCCAGCGTTGGGCGGTTTCTAACATATCACGGGTGGGGCCGCCGCCGTGGTCGCCGACACCGGGAAGCCAGAGAGATTCTGGTAAACCAGTTTGGGTTTGCCATTCAAGAGCGTAGGATGCCATTTTAACCGGGTCTATAGCTTCACCGATAGGTGCAGACATCAAACTAAAGACTTGGCTACCATCAGGCGATCGCCACCAAAAAGCCCCATAATCAAATTTAGTAGTATCATTCCATCGCAACTTCTGCGTCACAAAATACTCAATACCAGCATTAGCGAAAAACTGCGGTAAACTTGCACAGAAACCAAAAGAATCTGGAACCCACACCACAGTTGAAAGCTTGCCAAATTTTTCCTGAATGTAGCGCTGACCATACAATAGCTGACGGACTATTGATTCACCAGCAATTATGTTGAGTTCCGGTTCCACCCACATCCCGCCGACAACTTCCCAACGTCCCGAAGCTACCTGTGCTTGAATCGCCTCAAATAAATCCGGGCGATGTTCCTCAATCCAAGCATAAAGTGCGGGAGTCGAATGACAGAAAATTAACTCAGGAAAATCTGCTTGCAACTTCAGAATCGACTCAAAAGTGTTTTGCGCCGCATTCCAAGTTTCACTCACAGGCCATAGCCATGCTAAATCTAAATGAGCATGACCCAACAGGAAAATTTTAGATTTTTGATCCCCCCAACCCCCCTTCAAAAGCAGGGGGGCTAAAATATCGGATTGAATTAAATTTTGACGTAGAGACAAAAACGACTTTACCAACCCTCCCTTTTCTTCCTTCTCTTCGAGACGCTGCGCGAACGCGTCCTTGGCGTCTTGGCGGTTCGTAACCTCCTCCACCATCGCCGCCAAAACATCCAACTTCTCCGGCGCAAACTTTTCCAAATAAAGTTGCGCCACAGCTAACTCATTAGCCACAAAACCCGGATCGGGATTATTATCAACAGTAGACTCATAAACTAGGAGCGATCGCACTAAAGCACCATCACAATGTCCCGGACTCACTAACCGCAAAGCTACAATAAACTCTTCCCCTGGCGTTACCCCTTGACTAAGAAGTACTCTCGGCGAACAATCAAATAAATCACCCTCCAGCACTAACTCCCCATTTACATAAATCTCAGCAGAATCTGCCCACCAAACCAGCGCCAGCCGCAAAGATAAGCCAGCTAAGGGATAACCGTGTAAATCCTGAGGAACCACCAATCTTTGCACTAGCCATAGCACTTTTTTCCCGCCCATCCAAGCAATATGTTCTTTCGCATTCAAATGAACAGGTTGCCAATTAGATAAATCAGCAGCTACAACATCAGTAATAATCAGGTCAGATTCCTCATATAGCCAAGTAGGCTGAAAATCAACTTGACAAAAAGAGCGCAGTTGCTCAATTACTTGTGAGATAAATTTGGTCTGGGATTGAGAGACAGTCGGGGTCATATTTTCGCTAAGATGAGGTGTTGGTTGTTTTTATTGTTTGGCGCGAGTCTCACAACTTAACAAGACTTGAACTAAAAAATTACTACTATGTCTTCTGGTTCCTCTGGTCGTTATCAAAGCAGACTATTTAACTTTGTCCACCAGCAATCTCGGCGGGTGACACAACAGTGGGAACACACCTATCGGCATTTGCAAGTTGCCACTAAGTGGGGTGTGGGGGTATTACTTTACCCAGTGTATCTACTGTTTCAGTCATCTGAATCATCTGGGAAAACGCTACACACCAAAGAACCACAAACTAGACTAAAGTTACAACCAAATGATACCGATTTCCAGCCCGAAACTCTACCAAATGTTGATAGCCCCATTCAACATGTATTACAAGCAGTCTATGATCTGTCATCTGATGAAGCCGCCTCGACTCCGGCAAAAACAGTCGTATCTTTCAATCCCTTGACTTATTTAGGAGTTTTTCAGAGCAAATCCGTTGATAATAGCTCTACGAATAACGCTAATCTTACTCAATCATCAAATATTACAGAGAATCGAGCCGGAAGTCTCAACCCTTCACTCTTGGAAAATACCCTTCAACAGCATTTTCCGATAGTGCAGGGAATTGCCACAAATTTGATGAATCGGAATTTAGTACTTGTTACTACCGACAATGAAATTCTAGATATTTTGACACCTCAACAGCAGGCAAAATTAGAAGATAGGATTATTAATGAAATTGCTAAATATTGGAAGTATTGGCAGTTGATAATAGCTAAAAAAGAATCAGATATATTACCACAAATTGACCATTTATTAGCAAAACTTACTGATGTAAATCCAGCTAAAATTCCAGTTTTAGCCGAAGGGATACCAAAGGATTTACTTAATACAGATAAATTATTAACATTTCTAGATACAGCCTTTGCTAAGTTGGAATCAAATGCTTTAATCCCGGTACAAGAACGTAGCCAAGAAATTGTTCAAGTTGCCCAAACTCAGTTCAACATCTTTCTTTATGGCAAAGAGCAATTAGGTGGTAAAGGAGAAATTGCACCCAATGCTAATGGTTTGGAAACTCATACACTGAATTTTCAGGCTTTGATTGAGGCGGCGCTTAATTACTTTTTTGGTGTTGGTAATAGAAAAACACTTGAGACAACAACCAGTAATGAGAGATTGACAAGTAAACTATTCTCATTACCCTTGAGAAAAGCCTTGTCTAAAAGCCCTCAATTAGAGGATCAGGATTTAAAAGATGATCCTTGGCTAACGTGGAATGATTTATTTGGTGACACCGAGACGGTTGCTGACAAGTCAGTTAGACTTTATCAAAGGACAAATCCTGCTTTAGTGTCAAGTTTATCAGTTGAGCCTTTTCCCCAAAATAATTTGAGTGTAAAACAATCTAAATTTGGATCTGGTTTGGTACGAAGAAAACAACCAATTAGTAATCTCGCCTCAAGTCAAAAAACATCTGCAAAAGTCACCTCTGCAAAACAAACTCAAGCTAGGATCTCCCAAGCTAAAAGCGAGAGTCGTACAGGGGAAATGCAACAGCAGTTTCACCAAAGCAGTCAAGTTGAGGCACAGCCAGACTGGATAGAAACCAAAGCGACTTTAACCGGCTATGTAAAGCACCCTTTAGAACAACTTCTGGAATGGCTTGATTATGTTATGCTCTGGCTAGAAGAGAGATTTGTCAAGATTTTTCAGTCGTTGCGGCAGCTATGGCAGGGAAAATAATAGTAATTTGTAATTCGTAATTAAGACTTGATTAGATTTCACCTGGGTTTCTAGATTTACATCTGGAGCCTGATTTTACAAAATTGGTATAAGCGGGTGGATATTTTTTAATAAACTCAGGACTTACGCAACTGTCACAAGCAATGGCGCGGTGTAGCCGCGCCGCGCGCCAAGCAACTACACGATAAACATG
>NZ_JAVRBY020000039.1:0-16343 GCF_034531035.1 Nostoc sp. DedQUE02
TGTTTATCGTGTAGTTGCTTGGCGCGCGGCGCGGCTACACCGCGCCATTGCTTGTGACAGTTGCGTAAGTCCTGAGTACTGTCTGTGTATCACATCTACTCAATATTCACAATATGAATATCGATCGATTGCAGTCACTTAAGCGAAAACTCACGAATGACGCAGACTTGTCCGATATCTGGCTATTTTATATGGATCATTTTGCGGATTGGCCAGAATTTACTGACCTGGGCGAACCTGCTGAGAATGAATACCTAAATGCTGTCCTTCAAAAAACTTGTCAGCAGATGTTTGCTAGGGCAATAAAGATTAGTAACTTTTTGCTAATCTACATAGCTCCATATAATTTATTTCATGGCGCTTTCCAAGTTGAAGGACGTATTGGGGGTGTAATTTATTTCGAGGATATAAAAATTGGTTTGATTGCAGTGTCGGCAGATTATCCCCCTACCGATGCGGTTAAGTATTCACGTTTTACTGAGGTGATTCAACTATCGGCACCGCAGGGCAACGATTACAATTGAGAGAATCACAACTTCAGCCTGCTTTTTCGTAACTGTTCCTTTGCCTTCACAGAGGAACTTTCTTAACTGAACCACATTAAGCCAATTGCGTAGGCGCAGCCCGTCGTAGACATCGCTAATACTCTATAAGCTTTAAATTAAACGTTTTCTTTCCCAACAATTTCACTAGATTCAGCACTTGAAGACATACATCAAATTGACGAGAGTTAGCAATTCCCCATATAAATTTACAAGTTAGTCTTCATCTAACCGTGAGTGCTTTAATGGTTGAGCTTTCTGATAATATGCATACCTAAAATTTTTAAAGTATTGTTGTTATGGCTCATAGAGAGTGATATTAACTCTTGATCCAACAGATAAAAGCTACCCATAATACTAACCCAATTATACAGTCCGTTTTTTGGTCTGTTAAGCGTTATTGTCGCACTCCTTCGATTATTTGCTCCTTTAAGTATTAGAATACCACCAAAATTAAAACTACCCGATGCAATTAATTTGCTGCTATTTACACTAGCCATGATATTGGTAAAGGTGTAGCCTAAAAACTTGAGGCTTCCTGCAATACTGGCAGAATTGCTGATATTACCATTAGTTCCTTTACTCAGAGTGACTGTAGCGCCGTTGAAAGCTAAAATGCCAAAATTGAAATTGCTTGTAGCTTGAAATCCGCTCTCGTTCAGGCTGATACCTAACGCGGTGAATTGTTTTCCTAAGAGAGTAACATCGCCTAAACCAAAAACCTTTTTATTGGTTAAATCAAGTTTAAAACTAGGAACATTGAGCTTTATAACATTGCCTAAATTAAGAGCTACATTATTAATTGAAACATTTTGAGTGTTAAATGATAATGTGCCACTACCCAAAGATTGATTAAAAGCAATAATATTTGCCGTTCCTGTTGCGCTTTGATTCTTCAAATTAACTGTGAGGTTCGGAATAGTCAAAGTCAAGAAACCTGCTAAACTCAGCCGAATATTCATCAAATTGACAGTATTTTGAGTAACATCAAACGTAATGCCTGCTAGGGTATTCCCAAAAACTGAAATTGTTCCTAAACCACTACCGCTACCAGATTTTATATCGATACTCAGGGCATCAACATCAATACTCAACAGATTGCCTAAACTCAGGTCAAAGTTTTTAAAGGTAGTATTGGTTGGCGTAATTTTAAATTCAACATTCGCAATTTCGTTGTCAAGAATTTCTAGATAACCATCTCCCTGAAGATACTGCTCACTAGGCGTTACCTTTAAAGATAAATCTAAACTATTGTCATCCGTTCCCTTAATTCTCAGAAATCCTAAATCAATTTCCAAAACTTTTAATGAACCAGAGATATTATTAAAAGTTTTATCTCCTTGAAGGATTAAGATTGCCTCATGACCCCAAGCATTAAGTTTGCCATTAATTTCTAAACCTTCTGATATCGCTTGAGCCGCAATTACTGTCGGAAAAGGAACATACTTAATTAAAGGATTAATTTTTCCGTCTTCATCCCCATCAATTGATTCGATGTTTAAGTTCACTAAGCCTTCTAAAAGCCCTAGTGCTTTATTAATTAAATCCGTTGAATAATCTACTTGTTTGCTAAGAAAGGAAGCGACTGGCCCACGCCACAAATCTATTAAGCTAATTGCTTGCTTGGGATTTAAAATTAAAGCTAATCTTTCAGGATCATTAGTGTCCATCAGAAAAGCTACCTCAAGGTCTATTTTTTCCCATTTCAAATCACCAATGAAGCCAAAGTTATCAAAGTAAGGAGGTAAATACGTTCCGCCTCCTTGAAACCTGATATTACGAAGTTCAGTTCCTACCAATCCATAGGGATTAAACCAAGATTTTTCACCTTGTTGACAAAAGTATGCTGTTAAAGATTCGGGTTCTAGAGAGAGACTACCAGAGAGAAATAACTTAGGTTCTTTTTCTTGCGTGGGATCGTAGCCTTGAAGAATTAAATTTCCAGTTAATCCAAAGTTTGGCTCTAAATTAGCACCAATATTTAACGCGATGAGCAAGTTTTTAAAAATAGCCTTAAATTGTTGCCGGGAAAATAGCTGAATATCGTCTGCAATATTACCTGTTAAGCTAACCTGTCCTGCCGGATTAAAGTTAATTATTGCTCCTAAGCACTCAATTCCTAAGCTTTGATGAATAAAACTGCTCAAATTTGTCTGGAGATTATTTAAATCAATATTTCCAATAAAGTTAAATCCTCTGTTTAAGTTAATACAACCTAATTCTGAATGTATAAAACAATGCTCAGTATCAGTAATAATTAGCTCTGGTTTACTTAATTTTAAATCGTTGATAATAGGAAATTGACTAGCTATTTTGCTCAAAACAAAATCTTCATTGAATTTCAAGTTTAATGTAGTTTGCTTGTCAAAAAATAATTCAATATCTTGGTTATTTAGTAATCCTTTAAAGCAGAGTTCCACTTCTTGAGAAGTTTTATTAATTTTATATTTGAGTGAAGATATTCTAATTTCAGGTTTGCCAAATACTTCAACAATGATTCTATCAAGTGCCACATTTATGTATGGAATTGTACTATGAATGCTAAAAATTTTGTCTAAATTTAACTGCAAATCCTGGTCAAAATCTAAATAATTTCCTGAACTTGAGGAGACTAAATTTACATCCTCTGACAGTCCAAGTTTTAATTTGATAGCATTAGGTAAGGTGATTCCTGTTAAATCAATGCTATTAGTCATAAGTCACCACTGGCTGAAGCCACCATTTTATAAAGACAACTTGCCAATCTTCGGCTTAATCTCTTTTGAGAATTTGCGGTACAGGCTGATTACACTGCCATATCTAAGCAATTTTATCAATATTAGCGATCGCTAGCTACAACCACGCCTGGTTGATTAGGACTGCCCTGTGGCACCAACAACTAACGGTTTGCTAGGCGTAGCTAGTACCGATGCGTAAAAAGCATCCATATCTAACACTCAATCTCCAATCTTCTCAGTCAAAACCGCAAAACAGTATTGACGTACAGTTATGAGGAAAGAAGCGATCGCTGGAAGCCATCTATGCTCCTATTATGCTAAGGTATCTACCCGAAAAAGAAATTTGTATCGAAAAAGATAAGTTTTCTTGAGATTACCTTGAACATTTGTCATCACAAAAGAAGTAAAATTCTCTGGCATGGTTTCTGGGTCAATAGTTATTTCCTTGTAAGTTATGGCTCTTTTTTTACCATAAATTATTTCCCTAATGTATTTAGTTTCTGATTTTTGATTAGTAAAGTTTATCTATCAAATTGAGGTGGCTGCTCAAAAGGGAATAGAGTAGGAGGCTGTTTCACATCTGAACCATGATTAATATCTTCTTCATCTTCCTCTTTACTTGGTTGCTGAGGTTTTTTCTGAACAGTATCTGCCTTCTTCTCTTCGTCAGTTGCAGCTTTTTGGGCGTTTATTAGTGCCTGCCCCATAGCCTCTGCCGCAGCCACAGCCGGATCTTTGGCTTGCGGATCGTAGGTTTCTAAAATCAGCGATCGCACCTGCTGTTGCCCAGTAGTAGTAGTAACTTGAAGCATTAGTGTCATGGTACTAGGTTTTGGCCCAGGATTTAGAGATATCGAGCCTTTTAGAGGTACACTTCCAGGTGCGGGAAGTAGCTGAACCTGCGTAGAGTCACTAGCATCAACCTGCCAAGCAAAAATTAGAGGTAAAACCTTTTTATCTTTGCTGATGGGAATGAGATATTTATTGTTAACAGGCTTACCATTGATTGTAAACTTGAGAATGCGCGGTGGTCTGGGAAGAATTTTAATTACTTCCGTCTGTTTTGGTTCAATCTTGTCGTTTTCATCACCTTTGGGAATTGCTTTCAGTGCAAAGACGTAACTACCTGGTTTTTTGATACCAGTTTTCACCTTTTGACAGACAAGCTGTTCTGCAAGAGTACATAACCTCCGCAACTCGTGGGGAATCCCTTGGCTGAAGTCGTATGTTTTTACAGGACTTACTATTAAATTGTCTGGAGTACGACCGATAATTTGTAGTGATTGCAATTGTTCGGGATGTGTCACAGACCAATTGAGGCGAATCTCATCATCCACGAGCTTGCTGGATTCCTCAGTTTTTCCCTTTGACTTGTGACTTCCGACTTCTACCTTCTGTCTTTTTTCCCCTGTCTCTTGTCCTCGAACTTCTTGATATATCGGTTGTGTTGAGTTAAAAACAACAATAGAAGGCTGGGGAATAGGAACAATTGTTACTGGGCTAGTTTTGCCGATGTCTGTAACAGCACCCCGCCCTGGCTTTGGTAGAGCAGTCATTTCAAAAACGTAAGTTGCGCTTTTGCGTGCGCTGGTGCGAACTTGACGACAAGTTAGCGAACTTTGGTTTTTCGTGCAGAAAGGTTGCAGCTCCGCAGGCACACCTTGATTAAAATCATACACTTCTGGACGAGTCAGAGGTGTACCATCAACAGACAATCCGACAATTTTCAGAGTTTGCAGGCGATTCACATCGCTGATTTGCCAGCCAAGATGCACCACATCGCCATTAACAGCTGAATAGGTAGTGTCTTCTGGATACAGCTCGACAATTTTAGGCGACGGAGGAATTCTAAATAATACCCACCAAATTAAATAGGCAACTGCCCCCAGACTCAATAAACCTAAAAGTAAAAAAGGTAACAATTGCCATAAAGGACGGGCTTCCCACACCAATACTCCCGGTAAATTATTGTTAGGGATAGGCAAATGCTGTAAATCTTCTAAATCAACGCAAAAGTTAACAATTCGCCCACCCCCCATTAGCGGACGCCGCCACCACTTCTGTGGCTGTACCTGCAAGTTAATACCTACAGTTTCCTGCGGCTGCACGAGTGCTTGAGACTGCTCTAAAGTGTAAGAATATATTTCTAACTCATCAAGATTCTTGACTTGTAAAGAAATCTGCCGCTCTATATTACCGGAGTTGGTCAACTGTACTTGAAATAGTCCTGGTTTAGTTCGTACCCGACTAATAATTGAGCGTAATTCTGTCTGGAGTAAATGTCTGGGTGGTACTTGCAGGTAAACTAAATCCAGCATGATCGAGTTTGGATAGTTTTCCGAATATAGCCGCAAAGTTGGCACATAGTTCCCAGAGAGTGCATCCATCCCTGGAGCGATCGCAAGCATGATTACCCCGCACTCACCTGGATTCAGGTTCAAACTGTCAGACTGAACGATTAATCCAGCGCCTTGGAAACCTTGAGGATAAGTAATAGTAAACCAACTTTTGGGCAAATCAAAACAAACCAGCCGAAAGCGATCGACGCGATCGCCCCGGTTTTGCACCAATACTTGAACAGCCAACGCCCCTCCCTGCTGAATCACAGCCGGGTTAGTAGAACTGCTGACAGGCTGTAAAATAAACGTAGGCTCACTGCTATTAACAATATCATTAGTTGCAGGCAACACTTGGATATACTGTTCGTACCGAATTGGTGTATCTTCGGGATAATGCTCGTGGGCATCAACTACCAAAATATAATTGTAAGTTCCTGGTAGCGTATCAACAGGCACATGAAATGTAAAGACGACCTCTTCACTCTGTTCTGACCCCAACGCCAAATATTCTCGCCCAGAAGTACACCAAGAGCGCACACCTGATGATATTTCCTCAATGTAGACTTCTATAACAGCACTTTGCTTGCCCTTATTGCCTAGCGTCACACTTAAAACAAAAGTTGACCCTGCCGACACAGCATCTTTGCCAGAAGCGCTTAAAATCACGAAGAGTGGTTTTAAGCGAGTAGAGTTGAGAAAACTGCTACTCAGTTGTGTATCTATATGTGAGTCCAAATGTTTGCTTAACATTATCTTGTTTTTTTTGGAGAAGAGCTAATGGCTAATGGCAATTAGCAATTAGCAATTAGCAATTAACTACAATCCGAGAGAAACTGTTTAACACGTTGCTGTTTCACTAAATGTTCTTCTGAGCCACTGATAACTAAAATTTCATCTCGAATGCGTATTATGTCAACACTTGTCAGCGATTTTGCAGAGTGGATGAGTACTTTACCTGTTAAATTTTTACTGCTACGCTCACCCTGCTCATTCAAAGACCAAAGCTTTGTCTGACCGCTTTCGCCTGCACTTGCCAAGTAACAACCATCACTACTCATAGCTACTGCACGCACTGCTTGCGAATCGGCAGTCCACTCATCTACCAATTCACATTTAGCTTTGCTCCTCAAGCAAGGACGTAAGTTCCAAATTTTGATCGTGCCTTGGTTGTCTCCAGTTACTAACAGATTAGGCTTGCTGTCACTAGAGGCTAAAGTAAAAATATAGTCTTTATTAGTGTTAGAACCAGTAGATACAGAACGTAATTGATTAGCTTTCAAATCCCAAAGAGTTAGTTGGTTGAATCTGCCAGCAATTGCGAGATGACTTTCTGCTTCCCCAACCAAAGCCAAGGCATTCACCGCAAATCCTACCTGTTGCTTGCGGAATATCCGGCTTGATAACCCATCTAGCGTCCACTGTACAACTAATCCGCTACCATGACCGCTAAATAGCGATCGCGAGTCTTTGGTAAACATCAAATCAAATACACGGTCATCTATTTTAGCGGTGAAGGGAGGCTCGGCTTTTCCTGACAGCAAATTAAACAACTGAATTTGACCGTTTTCAAAACCTACTGCTACTTTGTCGTTGTTCACGGGACGGTAACGCACCACTCGCACGGCTTTATTTGCTCGTACCAACATTCCTAGAAACGCTAACCCATTTGATTCCACGCGCCATCGGCGGATAGTTTGGTCATTAGAACCGCTAACCACTTCCTCAGCCAATCCGTTGAACCGAACAGTGTTGACTGTATCTGTGTGTTGTTGGCCAAGGCAACGTAACCAATTACCTAAAGCTAAACTCAACAGCACTCCGATGCATAGTCCTCCCAGTTGCAGCCATTCGGGAATTACAGGCAGCACCTGTAAATCTAAAGTTTGGGTATCATTGTGTACTTCAATCCGGCTATCATCTGTGACAGCTTTGGCTTGTAAAAATTTGCGTTTTGTCCTCCCCAACCAAGGGCGTTTTTGCTTCACCTTGAGGCTAAAGTGCGTTAGTCCTCCCTCTTTGAGGTCTGCTTTTTCTGGTATCACCTCAAATTCAAGACTTGAAATTTGGGATTGGGAATTTGGGATTGGCTCGTTTCCATTCTTTGACTGCCTGAGAAGACGGATTTTAGATTTAATTGAATTTACAATCCCAAATATGAAATTTAAAGTCTTTTTTTCCTCCTCCACATAACTGACTTCAACACAAGCTTCCTGACGGAGATTACTTTGATTATCAAATTGCAGCGTATATTCAGCAGTATTGGCATTTCCATCGCGCCACCCACCGGATTTATTTGGTATTTTTTGGCGTAAAGGAATACATTCAAAATCTATAAACCCTTCAGGCAAAACAGTTAAATAGCCTTGGGCATGAACCAAAGGCGCTTCTGGCTGATTTGCTTCAACAGTGAAGGCGTAGCGATCGCTTAATGCTTCCGCAGTAGTCGGAATCTGGCACTCGAAAACTTCTTTTATCTTTTCATCTACAGGAAGTAGCAGACGCTTCTCTGTTCCCTCTGGAAACCACGAGGGATCTAAACCTAACAAACGCAGAGTAACTTTGGTAGCTCGTGGACTATAGCTTTCTAGGGAAACAGGAATCTGAAACTTGTCTCCCGGATAGCCCTTAAATTCTTTGTTAGGTAAGTCCAGTTGCGGTGCCGCGGCGCCTGTTCCTGGTATTATCAACCTCACCACCAAGCGACTATCTGAAGACGGTAACTCTAGAGAAAAAACCCGCACTGCGATAGTCATCAAACCTGTAAATCCAGGTTTAGGGCTATCAAGTACGGTGATAGAAAACTGAGTTGAGTCACCTGGAGGTTTTTTAGTACAAACTTCTGGGGTTACTCTGTACCAATTAGCACTTTTACCAGTTTTAGCCCCAGCTGCTAATAATTCTACCTGAAAAGTTGCAAACTGGTCGCTATTATTAACCACCATAACATCAAAAGATACAGGGTTTCCCCCAGGTTCAAATGTTATTTCTTGTGTGGAAATATTCGTAAATATAAGTTCTTTTAACATATAAAATTGCTGATTGCTGATTGCTAATTGCTAATTGCTATTAAAAATTAGCTATTAGTCAGTTGTTTTTGATGCGGGAATAGTGTTTGCCATTCGTGTTGGTCAATCATAAACAAAGTGGTTGGTTCTAAGGTGCGTGCTGTTGCAACCTGGGGAGTGTTAGATAACAAAGATTCTTCGCCAAAAAAGTCTCCAGCAGAGAGAATTTTTAAAGGCTTTTGTAATTTTTCAATATAGAGTTCGACGCTGCCTGTAATAATCAGATAGAATTTGTCGTTTAGTTCATCTTCATGAAAAATTACAGTGTCTATAAATAAGGTATTTTGATGTCCAATGTTAATAAGTTTTTGTAATTGAATAGAATTTAAATGTTGAAAAGAAGGAACGAGGTGCAGTAGGTTGCTTAAATTGGGTGTATTAAATGTAGTTTTTTCCCTGCACGAACGCGATCGCATTAATAATTCTTGAAAATCAACATTACCAGTCATCTGCTTTAATAAAGCAGTTTTCTTGGCTTTGTCAGTTTCCGAAAGCAACTGCTGCACCCGGTCTTTGAGAGTCTTTTCACGGCTATAAACTATGTCAGCCATCTCTTGAAATACCCGCGCCAATTGTCCAATTTCATCAGAACGTTTAGCAATGAGTGCGAGCCTATTTAAATCAAATTCACTAGATGCAATTTGCTTTGCTGCATCATTCATTTCCAAGATAGGCTTGGTTAACCAGCGAGTCACCACTAGTCCCAGCAGTAAGCTGAACGCTAACGCACTCAGTCCTATAACAATAGTGACATCTCTAGTGCGCTGGAAACCTTCCATAAATTCTTTTTCTGGAACAACCACAACTATCAACCAGTTAAGACCATATTTGTCTTGAAAGGGTTTGATTTTCACCCATTCCACTTCTCCCTTTGGTGAATAAAACTTGAATGGCTGTTCTTCCTGAATCTTGCTAAAGCCACTGTATTTTTTGTTCACATATTCAGCAGTGGCTTTAATCAGAGGCTCTTGAACAAAGTTTGTAGCTTGAATTTGCTTGGCATTATCATCAAAAATACGACTCTCAGTGGATGCAGCAATTAATTCTCCAGAACGTTCTACAATAAAAATTTCCCTAGAATTACCGTGACTCAATTTCTTGAGAAATTCACCGATTTGAGTCAGGAAAAAATCAACAGCTAAAACGCCTTGCAGCTTACCACTACCGTGTTGATAAACAGGACGTACTGCTGAGACGCGCAGTTGAGTTTCTTGAGTAGTTTTTTTCTCAAAAATTTCCGTCCAAATCGGTTTTCTAGCTTTCACCGCCGTTTGATACCATTGACGAGTGCGGGCATCGTATTTTGATGGTTTACCTAACTCTTTGCCGCGATTTCCTAGCTCGTCTGCTTCATAGACTACAGATGTCATATTAGTAGATGCATCGGCAACATTAAACATCAGTTCATCCTTATTACTCCGATCTCTAACAACACTTCGTAGCTGACCAGCTGTTTCATAACCAAATTGAATGCCATTCACAGATTTAAATACCTTAGCTTGATACCAAAAATGGCGCTCCAATTTATTCGGTTCATTCAAATTTAATTCATCCTGCACGATTGCATCAGCATTTATTTGATTAATTAGATGTGGGGTTTCTACATATTTTTTCAAATTTTCTGTAATCCGAGCACTCATCATCTCCATACTTTGATGTGAAAACTTTTCAGCATTGCGATAACCTGTATATAAAGCAATCGTTCCCAACACTCCTACGCAGGTTAATAAGGGAACTAAAAAGGCAATTGGAACAGTTGTCCTGATGGAAGGCATTTTTTTAGTTAGTTGTTAATAGCTAATGGCTAATTGTGATTAACTGTTGAGCATTTGCTGCAACTGCGTTAATTGATGGCGATGCCATGCAAAATGCAAAATATTAATTCCCATTTCTTGGGCACTGCGAATAGTTTCTCTTGATAGCGATAAAGTATCATCAATTCCCCAAGCGCTAGAAAGTGAACCAACTACCAGTACAATGCCACCCCAGTTAAATAGGTGAATCGGGTAATTTTGCACAATTGGCAATTGAGCAAAGAGAAATGGTTGATTACGTAAAGTATGGTTATAACTCAAAGTATCTGAATTGACGGTATTAATGCCCATATCTTCAGCGAAATCGCGGATTGGTTGCGAAAATTCCTGTAACTGCTGAGTTAAATTTGACTCAACGGCGTTGAGTTCGGTTTCTAGGTCTTGACGAATTGAGGCGATTTCAGACTCATCGGTGAGATTGGCGATCGCAAATCGCAATTGCTGTCTGACGGCGCTTAGTTCAACAATATTCGCCTCTTGTATCGACACTTCTAGCAGTATCACTGCCCCACCTGCCAAATATTGACGTAAAGTCTGACGCTCAGACTCTTGCAATGTCAACAGTTGCCCAAGCGTGAAAAAGAGCAAATCGTAATCTAATTGCTCTGCACCTGCTTGCAATGTCACCTGGTTAACTGTTCCCTGTATAGCTGGGTAAAGAGCCGTAACTGATTGCATCAGGTAAGAAAACTTTGCAAAAGTCACAGCATCCCCCGTCTGTCCCGGAATTACCTGTGCTACTCGAACTTGTTCTAAACTTCGGACTTGTGCCAGCTTGCGGTAGCGTAGATCCAACTGATTCGCTTCAGGATTTAGAACATCTGCGGCTGATTCTAGCTGCACCTCACCAGGTTCGAGCAAAATCCGACACAGTTCTACATCAGTATCATTTGGTGGTGTAATCTTTTCATCAATCCGAAAAGTTTCTTGAAGCAGTTGCCGTTCTTCCAAACCTTGCAGACGGTCTGGATCTACATAATTAATCACTACGTATACCACCAAAGAACCGCTAATAGATGGCTCTGAAGCAATATGAAATGCTAGTGGCTGCGGTACGACGATGGGGTTGCCATTGTGGTCAATGGCAACCCCCGGTTGAATTAGCAGCCAGCGCCCATCTCGGTATTCTTGTGCTACTTCAGAAGGTGGTGGAATTACGCAAACTCCCAGTCCGCTAACAATACCAGCTTGATGTAGCGACTGATAATAAATATTCTGACGTTGGCGGTGATAATCATGAGCCAATCGCCAATGCTCGGCTGTGAGCAGCAAACCATTATTAACTTGTAATCGTTGTAAAGGCTTAATTGATAAAGGTGGAAAGGGTGAGGACATAAAATTTTAATTGTTAATTGTTAATTGTTAATAGCTAATGGCTAATGGCTAATTGCTAATTAGAAATATAAATTTTAAATGATTCGTAATAATAACATTTCTCTGTTTTTCTCCTCTGCGGTTTTTTATTCATATTCTTAGCTATTTGCCATTAGCTATTAGCTATTAGCCATTAGCCATTAGCTATTCTGAATAATTAAATCATAAGTACAAAATGCAGGTTTTTCTTGTTCAATAACACTACGAACAAAAGACTCATCAATTTGATTTTTATTTTCTGGGCGCAAATGCAGTGTGAAATGGAACGGGCGGCTACCACCCACAATAGAGTCTTCCCCTAATTTTGCTTCTCCAAACACACACCCTCGACTAAAAAATTCGGTAATTCCAATATGCTTATCTTTTTCATCAGATATGTGGTCATCTAAAGGTAACTCTGTTGCTAAGTGCAAGTAAAAACGCAATCCCCGCCGCGTACCACGCCATTGATAAATCTGCATAGCGCTTTTAATCAAATAGCGTTGTCGTTCCAGTCCGATTTGTGGTGTTTGATTCCAAGCTACCCAATGAGCCAGAAATGGTAACATCGCTTGAGGTGCAGTCAAGGGATCGAGGTAAGCCCAGAGATTTTCTAAGGTATGAACGCAAGGTTCTAAGCTTTGCTCAAAGATTTTCAGAAAACGCCCGACAAAATCCACTTCCCGATAAATAGCAGGCAGGAAGTTGAGGTATAGACTGGGAGGACGTACATAAAGATTGAATGTAGTACTCTCTACTTGTCGCCTACTTGTGTCTGATTCAATTAAGTAGGCGTGGAGATGAACTATATAGTTGAGCTTGAGAGTTTCGTTAGGGTGTAACGCTGAGAGGGACTCAAAAAAGTCAGTAGGTATCCTAAAATACAGCACTCCTTCCATCTGCTGACCCACACGGACTTCAGATCCCTCCATCCCAATGCGACACCATTCTTGAGGAAAGTCTCCTTTTACTTGCAAATCCAACTGTACGGGGCGAGATCCCACATTTCTCAGTTGTACCACCATCTCGCTCGGTTCTCCTGGGCGCAGCAACAAGTTTAAATTCGGGCGCTCTTGAGCGTTTGTACCCATTCCTCCCCAAGAAATAGGGCGTTTTACTTCGGAAACTGGTACTGCCTCCGGAATTTGCATTGGAGTCAATTGCAGACTGAGAAGTTGGTTTTTGTGGGATTGTGTCATGGTTAATGGCTAATGGTTAATGGCTAATGGTTAATTGCTAATGGCTAATGATTAATTGCTAATGGTTAATGGCTAATCGGAAAAACAATCACCAATCCCAATTAGCAATCAGCAATTAGCATTTAGCAATTAGCAATTGACTAAATTACAGTAATTGCATGACTCGATCGCAGTTCACTATCTGCCCAGGAGCAGATTAGTCCCAAAGTTCCGGGGTTGATGATGTTATTAGGTGCTAGAGAGCGCGTCCAAGTGGAATCTTGTCGGCGGAGTTCAAATAAAAGGATGGTTCCGAGAAAGCGGACTCCGGTTGTTTTCTGAAATAAATTGACGATATCTGAAGGGTAGACGCTAGCACCAAATTGCCAGCCTTTACCATCAAGCCCACCTGTAAGTGGGTTGAGAAAGCGGTATAAGGCTACTTGCAAGCTGCGGATAATCGCTTGCTGTGCATGAGGATTGTTGTATTCTGGCTCTAGCCCCACTTCTGCTTGTACGGCAACACCAACATATTCTGGTTCCCGCAGCCGCACTTGTACGCCCAATAAGCGTCGCTCATCTAGGTAACTGAGGATTTGTGTTTGCAGGGCTTGATTGAGTACAAATTGAGTCGGGTTGATGCCTTCGGCACGGTTTATGCTGTCTGTGTTGGCTTGCGGAACAATTAACAAGTCAACTATGCCTCTGGTAGTTTCGTCATTGGCGCGTAGAGGGCAACAGACACGGGAAACTGCACCTCTGCCAGCTTGCAGTGCCAAAGTCTCAAAGTCTTCGGGAGTGACGGCCCGATCGCGTGTTCTAAGTATTCGTGGCACTCGCATCACGGCATCTTCTAAAGATTCCGCATCAGCACCATTTCGAGCGGGGACATGATTGATTACCCTTTCTACATAAGGAATTGCGGTTTTGGGAATTCGTAAAGAGCCGCTAGTGACGTTGCCTTTGCGTCCGCCTCCTGTGCGGTATGCAACCATCCGAATCAGCGAACCTTTGGGGGGGATGGCTCCATACTGTCGTTCCATCTGTTGGACAAAGTGCGCTTGTTCTCCAAGTTGGGTGAGGCTTTCACCAGTGATTTGTATTCTTCCCCGTAGCTGTACTTCTTCCCGCATCTGGGCTGGTTCCCGAATTAAAAAACCAAACTGCACTTCTCCTGTAAGTGAATCTATCCGATAATGGCGGTCAGATGGACTCGAATCAGCAAAATCGTTGACCTCGCTCCAAATCTCCGGCAACCCTCCAGGCGGCGATATCAGAATGTATTCTCCTGGTTCTCGTGGCAAAATTGAGGTATTTTGCAGTTGAAATTTCTGTCCGGGAGTGCCGTCACTTTTACCAATTAATTCATCTAGTACTAAATTACACTGACTAGCATTCACCGTACCGCCTATGGAACGAGCGGAAATGCTGATTAATTGAGGCGAGTAAGTGTATCCTGACTGTGTACCCATTGGTAGCGTATAAACACAGCGCAGCCAGCGTCCCTGATAAGCGGCAAAGTAGGTGACGGGAAATTCTTGAGGCAAGTGCAGGACGACATCAGCTTCGGCAACGGTGTTGGGGGCGGGGGGTTGCCCATCACTAAAGCTGAAACCACGGGTGCCATCATCGGACTCTTGCAAGAGAATCGGTTGCCAAAATTGCCCATTCCAAGCTTCCCAATGGCGGGGCGGTTTATCTGGGTTGATACCTGTCGATGTAGCGGCTTCTCCCCGTAGTTTGATGGCGAGAACGTTGCCGCTAATTGGCTGTTCGGGACTGAATACCAGGTAAAAACAGTTTCCAGGTTGGGGATGTTCTTCAAAAATCGACTGGGCGCGACCTTCCCAATTGTCATTATGTCGCGTCCAGAGATTTGTCAGGCGATCGCGTAATACAGTTGGTGTTGTTTCTGCCGTCCTCGCACTCAGCAAGTGGGTAATTTCCGGCTGACCAATTCTCAGAGTTTCGTCAGTACTAAAGACAATTGCCTCTTCTGTTTCCGTGCGAATAGTCGCAACTTCTCTACCTGCGGGAATTTCGTAAGTATGGGGAAGGGATGAACTCAGGTAGAACGTTAGTTCTGTTTGGGCTGGGGCGGCTGGGAGCAAGCGAATACCGAGCATTTCCAGAAAAACGACAAAATTACGTCGCGGCACTTGGTTAAAGCGCACCATCATCTGGTCAGTCAGCCACGCAAACAGTTCTACCAGCGTGATACCAGGGTCGCCCGGATTGTAATTCGTCCACTCAGGACAATAGCGCGGGATGCGAAGAATGCACTCGTCTACTAAGTCTTTGAAGGTGCGATCGTCTAAATTTGATTTTGGTAGTTTTGGTAAAAATTCAAATTCTATGGTCATTTTTTAATTGATAATTGCTAATTGCTAATTGCTAATTGCTGATTGCTGATTGCTAATTGCTAATTGCTGATTGCTGATTGCTAATTGCTAATTGCTGATTGTTGATTGTTTTTTCGATTAGCCATTAACCATTAGCCATTAGCCATTAGCCATTAACCATTAGCCATTAGCCATTAACTATTAGCCATAAGATAAAACGGAAAAACCAAACTGCGCTGTTCGTGGCTATTCCTGGGGTGATATTCAATAATAATGTCTAAGCGATCGCGGACTGGATCTGGTTCGGTACGCACCGCATCAAGGATAATTCGGGGTTCCCATTTCACTAGTGCTTCTTGGGTATACAGTTTTGCCAGCAACAGCGTTTGTGTATTCATTGGTGCAAAGATTAACTCTTCTAAACGACAGCCAAAATCTGGTCGATACACCCTTTCACCCAATCGAGTCCGCAAAATAATCAGTATTGATTCCTCTATATTTGGGATTATGGAACTTTGTTGTACAGTTCCCTGAACGCTAACTCCGAGTGGAAATGCCCATCCTTTACCCAAATGGGTTTCGTTGTTTTCTTCTGACATATTACTCTTCTGAGTTTGAGTAGTTTTCGGTATTTAACATCTAGTCCCAAATCGGAACTAGATTGATTATTAAATCCCGAAAAAAGTGATGTAGGTATTCATTAATACCCCTCCCTAACCCGACCCTAATAAAGGGGAGGGAACTTGATTTACGGTTTCCCCCTTTCTAAGTTGGTGGGGAGGAATTGCCACCGGAAGAAAGGAAGGGAACTTGATTTCCGGTTTCTCTTGGAAAGGGGAGGGAACAAGATTTATTTTTCCCCCCTTTCCAAGCTACGGTGTATACACAAGTCTGAAGTGGCTCAAGAATCTGGGTTTTACCCCACCCTAACCACTGCTTGAATTCAATAAACGACTACATTTAAGAAGAAATTCGACTTGTGTGTACACGGTA
>NZ_JAVRBY020000039.1:16351-80117 GCF_034531035.1 Nostoc sp. DedQUE02
TAATTCAATAAACGACTACCCGAATTCAATAAACGACTACCCGAATTCAATAAACGACTACCCGAATTCAATAAACGATCGCCCGAATTCAATAAACGATCGCCCGAATTCAATAAACGATCGCCCGAATTCAATAAACGACTAGATTTAAGAAGAAATTCGACTTGTGTGTACACGGTAGCCTTTCCAAGGGAGGTAATTTTACTTGTGTCTAAACCGTAGCTTTTATAAGGTGGGTAAAGGATCTACTGAAAATAGAAGCAAAACGCTGTAATTGTTTTAAACAACTTTGAGCCAATATGGTATGTAATGTAAATTATATTTAATTAATTTTGGATTCAACAGTAATATCACTGAAATGTGGCAAATACCGTCAGTGTTATCGCCGTAAAATCCCAGTTATGAGACAAAGAGAAAGAATTATACCTAATCGGCGTGGGGAACGAAAAGTACTATAAAACGCCACACTGCTGCTGATTAAGGGGTACTGGCTGTAATAGATGAATGTAACTGCTGAGAGTTATAAATATTTATATAAAACTCCATAACAATACTGAACTGTAAAAACCCTGATGCTGTGCCAAACTGGGACAGTCATATAGTTAAAACTAAAATCTGGGGTTCCTAATGACACAGCAACCGCTTCAAAAAAAAGCTTTATCGAAATCAACTGCTACACCTAGCTCATCAGAATTTCTGCAAATGCGACCTTTTGCACAAACAAGCAAAACGGAAACGCAAGAGGAACTTGTACCCCCAGATTTACAAGCGCAAGTAGAGCGAGCCAGTCGTTTTGGTCACAGCCTTGGAAAGTTAGCGATTCAACCCAAACTGACTATTGGTGAGCCGGGAGATAAATACGAGCAAGAAGCGGATAGAGTAGCAGCACAAGTTGTCCAGCGTATACATCAACCGGAAGCAGTGTCTGCAAAGCAGGAAGAGAATATACAGCGTGTAGAAAAGCCAGAAGAGTCAGAAATACAAATGAAATCCTTGGTGCAACGTCGGGAAGCGATTGGTGGAGGGGAAGCATCAACAGATTTGGAAAGAGCAATTAACAACGCAAAGGGTGGTGGACAGCCATTAGATGCAGGTCTGCAACGGTCAATGGGAGAGGCAATGGGCGCGGATTTTAGTGGGGTTCGCGTACATACGGATGCTCAGTCAGACCAGTTGAATAAATCGATTCAGGCGAAGGCGTTTACTACGGGGCAGGATGTGTTCTTTCGGCAGGGGGCGTATGAGCCAGGGAGTCAAGGGGGGCAGGAGTTGATAGCACATGAGTTGACTCATGTGGTGCAGCAGAATGTAGGTGGAGAAGGAGTTTTGAGGAAGTTCAATGGAAGAGGACACGAACGGGCAAGGATTCAACGAGTAATAGAGAATGAAAACTACGGGGCAGTAAGGGATACGAACGATATCGCCAAAAAATTCTTCTTAGGATACGATCAAGCAGTGAGCAAAGCGTATCAGTATGTATTGAGCTGTCCGAGCTTGGGAGGATATGCGGATCTAGACGGGCGGACGAGTCGGTGGAAAACGTTGTGGGAACAAGTCATGCTAGGCAAGCCCGTGGTGGGACTTCATGCACAGTTTGGATACGTGATCGAAACATTAGTCAGCGATAAGAGATCAGTGTATGCACAAGTGGGAGTACCTACAGGATATGTAGTATTCACCCAGGTCAGAAATGGAGCGACAATACCAGATTTAGTGTTGAGTGAGCAAAAGACGGCAAAACATATAGCGTGGCTAGATATAACAGCGTCAGGAAGTGGAGGTCATATATTTCAAAAAGATCAATGGGATAAGTACGTTGATATATTTGCCGAAGTGACGTATCCATCGCTGACGGTGGTCGAGATCGGCGTGATGAAGGTAAATAATAAAAATCTTGGAGGGATGAGTAGAAAAAAAATCAAGCAGCAGATGAAGTTAGCGGCCAAAAAACAAGAAGCGGACAGGAGGTTATGGAGAGAGTATGGAGGAAGAACTTTTGATTTAGCAAGACACATACATGAGAATAAATATACTAGTGAGATGCTGAAATTAACCCCAGGACTTTTGCAGAAGTCGATCACGGAAAAGGTGAGAGATGAGTTTAAAGCGCCAGGATTGGAAATGAAGATGGTGCCAGGAATCCTGGAGGGAATGGGTCTGCGCAGTAAACGGTATGGGTTCATGACAGGGACAGTGGTTAATCTTCTCGCGGGAGAAAGCTGGCTTGAGTGTAATTTCGCGAAAACAACATGAGAAGAGGTGAACGGAAGGGAGTTTGTGGGTAGTGTGGTCAGGGTTGTCGGGTGGGGGAAAAGGATTGGGTGCAAGTGAAGGCTTGGGAGATAGTGGTGGGGGAAGGGCGAAATGGTTAGCAAACTGGTTCATACACATAATACGAAAGAACCAGTGCGATCACAGGTATAATCGTAGGGTATGTTAACGAAGGTAAATGTCCAAACCCAACCCCAATCGAGGTGATAGCCCACTCTCAAAACCCCATCAACCCCACCCCTCACCCACTGCCACCACCGCCCCACATATTCCCCAATACGCCCAACCGACGCACCTTGCTCAAAAAGCCGGGAAACCTTCTCCAAACACCTCTCCACCGTCTTCAGGGCAACCCCCAAACCCGACGGTGAAAACCAATAACCCAAAAAATCAAAGCCCCGCGATATTCGCCCGATAAAGGTCTTATCCGGGTGCTTTTCCACCACCAAATCCGCCATCACCTCATTCACCGCCCTAATCGCCTCCCGCAACTTCCAGCGCGTCGGTGCCAAGATGACCCAATCATCCATATACCGCACATAAAAGCACCCCATTTCCGCCATGCGGTCATCCAACGGCTTCAGATACAGCGCCCCCATCAGAGGCGATAGCGGACACCCCAAGGAGATCCCCTGTTGGATATCCGTATATTCCCCGCCATCGGACACAAACCGCTTGAGGTACTGCAAAACCAAATGCAACACCACCGAGTCTTGTACATACCGACTCACCAAATTATATAAAATATCATGTTTAATACTGGCGTAGTAGCCCTTCACATCCGTGCGAAAGACAAACTCATTCTCGTGCAGATGGGCATTCACCTCCCGCACCGCCGCCTTCAGTCCTCCCGTTCCAGCCAAATGAAAGCATCGGAGTGACAAGTAGGGTTGCAACTCCTCATGCAGCACAATAGCCAAAGCTTTCAACACCAAGGCATCTTGCGCCGCCCAAATTTCCTTAACTTCTCCCTGCGCCGTTACTCGGCGCTGTTCTCGAAAGCGATAAGTTCCCGCCAGCAGTTGTGCCACTATCTGCGGTTTTTTCTCAGCCCACCACCGCCGCAACTGCCAAACATCATTATCTATAGTGATAGTGCTGGCGGCGTTCACAGAGCCACTCAAGAGCGCGTTCTATGACTTGATCACTGGTGACTCGTTCGATTAGCTGCATGATTTCCGGGTAAACCGAGGTTGAGATGCGATGCAATACGGTTTGGTTTACGGTTATTTGATGAAAATAATATATTCCAAAGACGCGATAAATCGCCGTCTCTACAAAGGACTGATTATTGTAAAGACGGCGATTTATCGCGTCTCTTACCTTAACCGAACAGTATTGCTATGGGACTAACCCGAACCCCAAAGGAAGCAATGCTAATCTGATAGTGCGATCGCTGTAGGTGCTGCGAGTGCGATCGCTCAAACAAACACGGAGCTAAAAAGTCGTATGAGGTGCGATGCTAGCGGCGGGCGGGGTGCGATCGCTGCTCTTGCGATTGATGCAACTTTTAATCATACCATTTTGCATACAGATAGTTATTCAGAATATTTTGATCTTTGCTCAGTAATATGTTGTTATTTAACAGAGCATTTGCTGTAATAATCCGATCAAAAGGATCGCGAGTCCAAGTAATCGTTAAACTAATGCTGATAATATCATTAAAGTTTTTATTACATATCTTTAAATCAATTTGATCGAACAGATTAGAAATAATCACATCCGGTTCATCTTTAATACGTTTTATCTCATATAAATACTGTAACTCTAATCGAACAATTGCCGAAATATAAACTTCATTGTCATTAATTAAAGTTTTAGCAATATCAGTTAATTTATCTGTCAAACCAGAATACAGCCATACAACTACATGAGTATCAAGATAAATCAATATTAAGCTCCTGCTCCCAACTGATATTAACTAAATCATCTGGATTTCCTTGGATAACATCAGGTTTAAAAGTCAAGTTTTTAAGTTTATCTTTTTTTTCTATAGGAACAATTTTTAACAACTTTCCATTTTTGTTAATCTCTAGCGGAATACCTGTTTCTAGTACCTCATCCAGTAAACGATCAATATTATTACTCAATTCCGTTAGTGTAACCTTTTTCATTGTGTTCCTTAAAGATTCACATTGTTTCATGAGTTTAGATATCATAGCAAAAATTCTTCTCTTACCCTGAAGATTGTTATTGAATGTAGCAACAATGCTTATTTCTCTGGTTAGAGATGTGCTATTAGCGCTCAATTTGTCAACTCTGCTCTTTCCTTAAAATCACCTGACGAAATTCTCTGACAGCTTCAATCCTTGAAGTTTGGGCAATTAGAACACACCGTGATAGCAAATCGATATCCAGGTCAGTTAGTCCAGGAAGCTGACTACGGTAAATTCGCTCATAGTTTTGCTCTTGCAGGTGATAGAGCGAGAAAAATCCATCTTCCCAGAACCAGACTTCAGGGACACCTAATGCCTTGTATCGCTCCAGTTTGTTAGAACCGCCACTGCTAAACACCACTTCTATTGAGATATCAGGGACGAGCTGCTTCTGACCAAACCAGTAAGACTCATCGGCTTGGGCAGATGCTGTTCCTTGACGTTCCTGAGTCATCGACCCAGCAGGGATAAATTCGATGCCCTTCTCTATCAGAAACAGTTCAATTAAGAACCCAATGATGGTTTTGAAAAATTCGTGGTCTTCTCCAGGCGTCAGAATCTCAATTGTGCCGTTGTAATAAAATAGCCGCACACCGTCATAGCCCTCAAAGCCTTTTTGGATTAGCTTGAACTGTTCCCATGTGCCATCGTAACGAACAATTCGTTGGTCGGTGGCTTTGCTCAGTAGTTGTACCATCGCCTTCGCCTCATGCTCGTATTAGGTCAACTTAACGCGAAATGGGCGGTTAGAAACAAATATCTCATTTAATCATTCTACTAAATACCTGGAATCTCAGATAACTCACATTTCAACTCTTCCACAGCAAAACCTGTGGCTTTCTGCCATTCCTCAATCGTAAAATTGTAGCCGTGTTGTTCTGCCATTTGTACAAATGTCTCCACATCAGGAGCAGTATTCAGCCTTTGGCGCAAATTGGGATTAATCTGAGCTTCTCTAAATAGTCTGGTAACTTCTTGCTGTGCCATAATTTCCTTCTTAAATAACGAAAATTTTAAGTAATTGCTAATTGCTAATTGCTAATTGCTAATTGCTAATTGCTAATTGCTAATTGCTAATTGCTAATTGCTGATTGCTGATTGCTCATTGCCATTAACCATTAACCATTAGCCATTAGCCATTAACCATTAGCCATTAGCAGTCTTAACCCACCCCTTCACCTCAACATCAGTAAGTTGTCTTTCCATCTTCATATACTCGTTCTTAGCGGCTTGTAAAATATGCTCCATCCGCACGGGCTGGTCGGCTTCGGCGGCAATAAATGCCGCGTTGAGAGCAATGTTCCGAATATTACCGCCTGCAACTTGCAATTTTGCGAGTTTCCACTCATCAAGCTCTTCAATGGGTGTCTGGCTGGGAAACGCCTTGAGCCAAATCTCTGCTCTTTGATTGATATCAGGAAACAGAAACTGGACAATAAACCGGATGCGGCGGAGAAATGCCTGGTCAATGGAATTTTTGAGGTTCGTTGTCAAAATAGATAACCCTGGATAAGCTTCCATGCGCTGCAACAAATAAGCGACTTCCATATTGGCGTGGCGATCGTGGGAATCTTTCACCTCAGAACGCTTGCCAAACAAAGCATCTGCCTCATCAAACAGCAAAATTACACCGCCCATCTCCGCAGCATCAAACACCCGCCCCAAGTTCTTCTCTGTTTCGCCAATATATTTACTCACCACTGCACTCAAGTCAATCCGGTATAAATCTAACCTGAGTTCTCGTGCTAGCACCTCCGCCGCCATCGTTTTACCCGTGCCACTTGCTCCAGCAAATAAAGCACTGATTCCCAGTCCTCGCTTACTTTTGCCACCAAAACCCCAGCGTTCGTAAACTTTGGTGCGTTGGTGAATGTGTTTTGCTGCTTCTCGCAGTACTTCCTTTTCGCGTTCCGGTAACACTAAGTCATCCCATCCCGCCGAAGTTTCCATACGTTGTGCTAGTTCATCCAAACGCGGACGCGCTTGAATGCGGCAGATGTCCCAAAGAAGCAGAGGGGGAGAATTAACGTCTCCTGACTCCTGACTCCTGGCTTTCAAGCAAGCAGCACGAATCCCACGATCGCTAAGATTAAAGTGAGAAACTAGGGCATCAACGTGTCCGTTGAGGTTGGGGGCATCGCTCAAAGCTTTCTGCCATAATAGACGCTGTTCTTCAGAAGTGGGGCTGGTAACGTCGAAGGTGATTAATGGGCGATGCTTCTGGCGACGGCGATCGCTACTCAATAGAATTACAGGGGCTTGGATGCTTTCTAGAAATTGAGAAATCGCTTTTTCTTCCTTCCCATCCAGCATTTCTAGGCGATCGCACTCTAGTAACAAGGCTACATTATTTAAACTAAATTCCCGTTCCCACAGGCACTTGACCGAGTTAAGAATGCTAATATCTGTGGGCAGTAATTCTACAGAAAGAGTGTAAGGTACAAAGTTAAGCTTGTCACAAGCAGTGGAAGCGATCGCTAAAAGCGAAGCCGCATCGTTGCCGCATAACTGCAATAGTGGCAGTAGCGGTTCTGATGGCGTTAAATACCAAATACTTACCATCTGTTCTACTAATTGCCAATGGGAAGGAACTAATTCTTCGCTCTTGGCTACAGCTGCGCCCATTGCTACAAGCCGTTCATTCAGATGATATGTACCCGTGAGATAGTGCAAAATTTGCTCGTCAATTCGCAAAGGACTGGTAGTGAGAGTATTACCAGCGCCAATTTCAATCAGCCGCGATCGCCGCAATGAGCCAGTGGGAGCCAGCGCTTCCCAGTAAGCATCTTCCAGCACCGCCAAAGCCAGACTAAAAGTAGGATAGTTCTTCTGGGCATCTCCAAGAGAGGCCGCGCAAAGCGGAGCAAAACTAGCATCTAACTCCATCCCCGCACACAAAAGCAATACATCCCGTTCAAACGCTGACAACTTGAAGGTTTGACAAAGTTGTTCCAAGGCTGATGGGGGAGATGACCCAAACAGTGGGAGACGCGGGGACGTAGTGAGGGGATTGTCTTCATCTTCCCCTGTATCTTCTCCAGCTTCCTTTGCCTGCATCAAAGCTTGTCGCACACGGGCAAGTTCCTGCATTAAGTAGCGTTGATTTTCTCTACGCCAGTCAGCATTTCTGTAAAAAATCATCTATGAAAAATCACTTTTCCAACTCAGCAATTAAGTTCTGCAAATAGTCAAAAGCCTCTTTAGGCGGGAGTAAGATGGCTTTACCCTGTTGTAAAATTTCGTACTTTCCTTTGTGGTAGCCGTGCCCCACAATCAATCCCATTTTTATGGCTTTGTTTCCCACCTCATTCAACATATTTGTAGTGGCAAATTCATATTCTTGTTCTAACTGCTCTCTCAACATTTTTTTAGCATTCATAGTAGTGTTTGATAATTGCTAATTGCTAATTGCTAATTGCTAGTTGCTAATTGCTAATTGCTAGTTGCTAATCGCCATTAGCCATTAACCATTAGCCATTAGCTATTAGCAATGCTTATTGTGAATTTAGGCGCGTTATACCACTTAAAAGTAGGACTAGTTTCATCCTTATCGATACTCAGCAAACTTTCCGCGCCATCGATTTGTACGCGCAGCAAATACTCGCCCACTTTTACACTTAGGAGATTAAAAGCAATGGTATCGCTATTAGCACTGCGCGATTTAGCTTCAAATTGGTAACTTAGAGGATTGTCAATTGACCATTCATTCATCACGAGAACAACTCGCTGTTTCTTGCCTACCATGACATCTAGCTGTACGTTAAGAATTGCCGATCGCAGTTCCTCAAAACGTCCTTGGGACTTGGAGAGGCTAAAAACCTTGATGGTCGGACGAAGTACAAAGGGCGCGACGTTTGACTCAACAGTACGATATCCATTGTTCACAGTTGGAGTACCAGTTGGGACGCTATGAATGACTTGCAAGGAAGTCACACCTGCCCGTAGGCAATCAATGGACAAGTCTGAAAGAGGTAGAATAATTTGGGTTTCGCTTACCTTTGATGGCGAAACATCAAAGCCATTAATTCGCACTCTTGTAATGTCACTCGCCAGATGCCTACCATATATATGCAAGGTGCTATTGGCCATTATTGGCTCTAATTTACCTGCCGCAGACACCACTTGTTCGACTACGGGACGGTTGGGAAAAGGAACCACACCACCTAAATTGCGATCGCCTACAGGTAATGACCGCTTCAAGGACTCTTCGCCCTCAATCATCACTACAGTTACTTTGTAAATCAGCGAGAGCATATAGGGAGCTTGGAAGAACACTGTCCAAACCTTAGATAGGTCATCTAGGCTGAGATCCATCGGAACGATGAGTAATTGCTGAATCCGATCTCCGAGGTTAGAACCAGCCAGAAATCTATAATTTGGCACGCTTAACGCTTCCTGAATAGTATCGCCTGAAATTGTTGAGCGATCGTTGAGCGTGCGAACCACACTACCTAATAATCGCTGTGCCTCTAACTCCGTATCATTACCATAAAAGCTAATTGCATAATAAAGGTCAAGTGCTGCCTGACGCCTGATTGTAGCTCCCTTTGAGCGTGCCATAGCGTCCGCATTATTAAGAGCGGGATTGCGACTAACATGATACAGAAAAAGATTAATACCGATTTCTGGTGTTCCATTGCCGATATTTCTAGGCTGCACCGTTGTGACTCTCGCACCATCTATATCTACCTGTACGGCAGATTGTAAAATGCTTTGGAAAATTGCTGTCACAGTTGCAACAGCCTGATAATTACTCACAGACAATTATGTTAATGAAAAAATGATTCTTTTCTTTACGTAACATTACTGAGTAAAATTCGGGAAATTTAGTTTTTCTACTTTATCCAAGTCTTAGGTGATTGTCCATCGATCTTGCCGTTTGGAAGGCAGGAAAAGCCATTTTTATTCTACTGACGCACAATTTAGTTATATATAACAAAGAATATTTTGCTTAATTAATAAATTAAACTGATTATAAAAAACTAATAATTAGTAAAATTTTATCAATATCAGCTTGTTAAGCCCTTGTAAAACAAGAGTAACGTGTGCCAACTTATATGAGTAATGTAAAGATACTGGGTACTAAGGGTAAGCACTTCTGAAAAATATGTAATAATAATTACACAATTAATTCAGAAATAAGGCGTTAAAATCTCCAAGTAATTACTTAAAATCATCGTTGGCAGGGGTTTCTCTACTTGCGAACCAGATGCCAGTTACCCAGATTTCAGCCCCGTTAGTCTAAAAAGTGCTAGAGGGCGTGATGAATGTATCTGAAATAACTGTAGTAGTCGCGGTTGTGATTCAAGTTTGTAGTTGATGGCGATATGGTAGCGTCAATGAATTCAGATTTTAAACACCCGTAAATAAGACCATATTGCTCACATAAGAGTTAGGTCGAGTTACTCTCGACGACAAAAGCAATACACTGCAAATCTTTGTGCGTTATCTACCCCTAAACCAATGGAGGATTGTTGCAAATGGCATTAGATTATTTTGCTCCTGGTGTCTACGTTGAAGAGGTAGACCGTGGCAGCCGCCCAATTGAGGGTGTCAGTATGAGCGTAGCGGGCTTTGTAGGCTTCACTGAAGATGTGCGTGGTGACGCAGATTTATTCAAACCGATGATGGTTACAAACTGGAGCCAGTATTTAGAGTACTTTGGCAAAGGTGGCTCAGATGGGTTTACAGACTTTGATGCCTACCTACCTTTTGCAGTGAAGGGCTGGTTTGATAACGGTGGGGGACGTTGTTGGGTGGTAAGCATTGGTACAAAACTACCTGGTTCCTCTGCTCCGACTTCCGAAGAAACTGGCACCAAGCTGCTTACCCCTGGTGGTAAGCCATCTTTGATGTTTAACCTCAAGCTGCCAGAAGCAGAAGGCAGCGTACCTGCCTTACCACCGAGTGGCGGACGGTTCATAGTTTCGATTCTCGAAAGTGAGCCGAAGCCTCTACCAAATGATGCGCCAGAGGGTACAGATACCCCGATTAATACAGGTGAATACTTCTCAGTTATTGTCCGTAGTGGCGACCAAATCCTGGAGCGGTATAACCATTTAACCTTGAACCAGCAGGTTGATACTGCGGTTGCTGATTATGTCGTAACTGCGCTGGAAAGTTCCGAGTTTGTGCAAATTGCTAATATTTCTCAGACAGGTCAAGCTCTCTCTCGTCGTCCAGCCAATGGTTCCTACGAAATTGCTCCGCCACCATACATTGCTCGTGCCGAACACATGACACGAGATGTGACTGGGGTACGCACCGACAAAACCGGTTTACAAGGCATTTTTGAAGTAGACGAAGTGGCGATGGTGGCCTGTCCTGATGTTATGCGAGCATACCAAAACGGACTGATAGACTTGGATCAGGTACACGGTGTCATAGAAATGATGCTGAGTATGTGCGAAAACTCTTTCCCAGGGCCAGCTTACCGGATGGTGGTGATAGACCCGCCGCCTGTCAAGCCTGGTAAAAACGAGAACCGTGCTGTTACTCCAGACCAGCAAAAACCGCAAGATGTGTTTAATTGGCTGAAGGAATTTAACCGTCGCTCAATGTTTGGGGCGCTTTACTATCCTTGGATAAAAGTAGCCAATCCCCGCAACGGTGGTAAACCAATTCTGGTTCCCCCTTGCGGTCATATGATGGGTGTTTGGTGCCGTACCGACCAGTCACGAGGTATTTTTAAAGCACCAGCAAATGATACTCCACGTGGGGTTCTCGGTTTGGCGTATGAAACCAATATGCGAGAACAAGAACTACTGAACCCTGTAGGTATTAACTGTATTCGTAACTTTGCCAGCTACAACCGAGGGTTCAAAATCTGGGGCGCTCGTACCTTAGTAGAACCAGAGAATATCCAATGGCGTTATATCAGTGTCCGCCGTCTCATTAGCTATATCGAGAAATCCATTGAGATGGGTACTCAATGGGTAGTATTCGAGCCGAACGATATGGATTTGTGGGAGCGTGTGAAGCGTACTGTCAGCAACTTCCTTGAGCAACTCTGGCGGGAGGGAGCGCTGTTTGGTGGTTCTGCTGCCGAATCATTTTATGTGAAATGCGATGGTGAAATGAACACCCACGAGACAATGATGAAAGGTCGTCTCTATGTAGAGGTTGGCGTTTGCCCAGTACGTCCAGCAGAATTTGTCATCTTCCGCCTTAGCCAGTGGGCACCAGGACAGTAAGTAATAAAAATTAGGAGACAGGAGAGAGAATTTTCACCCTGTCCCTACTTCTACATTTCCCGCATATCACGCGTTTTGTTAAGGAGTTGAAATATGCCTGAATTAAAACCAATACCTAGTAGTAGGTTTTATGTTGAATTTGATGGTGTTACCCAGAAACTGCTCAAGAGTGTCGCTGAGATGAACTTTACAGGACAAACCGTAGGACACGAAAAGCCACTTGCCTCCACTAAAGATGGTAAAACGCTTTGGCAAACAACTTCAGGCGGTTTCAAGCAAAATCCTAACTTCACTATTGAGGTTTACTTAGCTGAAGGTGACATGGATTTTTACAACTGGATGAAGGCTACGATGCCAAAAAGCGAAGGAGGAGACGGTAAATGGGCTGAGAACAGAAAGGGTGGCGCTATAGTTGCCTACGATAGTAGTGATACAGAAGTTATGCGCTGGAAGGTAACTAAGGCTTGGATTAAATCTTACAAAGTCTCGGAGTTTTCCGCCGACAGCAATCAATTGGCTGTAGAGACGTTTGAGATTGTCTGCGAACAAATAGACCGCACAAAATAAAACATTGGCTAATGGGTAATGGGTAATGGCTAACAGCTAATAGCTAATGGCTAATGGTAACAATCTAGTTAACAATTAACAATTAGCAATTAGCAATTAGCAATTAACAAAATCTAATACTTGTACAGGAGTTAACTATGGCAAAAGGTGAAGTGCTTTCTTGCTCTAAGTTTTATGTAGAGATTGACGGACTGACAGACTTAATTGTCAAAAAAGTCAGCGGCATCTCTATAGAGTTGCAAACTGCTGGAGACAACAATCCTTTTGGTGTTACAAAGGGAGGAAAAGCTGCAATTCAGGCAACAGTTACCGGAGTGAGTAATGGAACGGTCACGGTAGAATATGTGTCTACTGTTCAGGATGACAGATTAATAAAATGGTACACTGATTCCCACTCCCAACCCACTACAGGCGGAGGAACTACAAATAAAGGAGTGCTTAAAACTGGCTCTATCGTTCTGTATAATCAGGGTGGCGAAGAAGCAGCACACTGGAATTTGACAGGTGTTATGCCCAAAACTTATAAATCAAGCCAACTGGAGGCAGGCACGACGGAACTAGCTACGGAAACAGTCGAATTAGCTTTCCACTCCATCCGGCGTACTAAGTAATTTGAAATTAGTTAATGGCTAATGGCTAATAGCTAATAGCTAATAGTTAATAGCTAATGGCTAAAATGTATGGACTAAGACTTTGGATTCTAAACAATTAGCAATTAGCAATTAGCAATTAGCATTTTATCAATCTAAAATTACAAAATACTTCTGTGACAGATAAGCAGTATGAACTTTTAACTTCTTCCCGTTATTACTTAGAAATTCGGGTAGATGGTAGTGACGATCGCATTGACGGCTACTTCATGGAATGTCAAGGATTTGAGCGCACTCAGGAGGCCATCGAGTTTTGTCAGGTGACTCCCCAGAAATGGGGCAAAGATGGCAATAGCGTTGGTCGAGTAGCACGCACAAAAATACCAGGAAATTCTCACAGTGGTAATTTAATTTTGCGTCGCGGGATGACTGTTTCTATGGCGGTGTGGGATTGGTTCAGTGCTGTTGAAAAAGGCAACTGGGCAAAGCAACGCCGCAATGGTGATTTAACCCTGTACAACCAAAATGCTATTGAACAGGCAAGATTTAGATTTTTGGGGGCATGGCCCATAAAATACAAAATTTCTGATGTCAGTGCAAGTAATAGTGAGTTTGAAATCGAAGAGATTGAGTTGGCAATTGATGAATTTAGTCGGATTAAATGAGTAAAAACGCGATTACTCGTGTCTCATAAGAAGCTAAGGCTAATGGCTAATGGCTAATAGCCATTAGCAATTAGCTGTTAACAAAACCCTTTACTCTTGGTTAAGCAGTTAGGCCATGCAAACAGAGTTTGAATTTACTTTACCAAAAGGCTATCTTGATGTTGATGGCAATGTTCATCGCAAAGGGATAATGCAACTGTCACGGGCAATTGATGAAATTGTGCCATTGCGCGATCCACGAGTTAAGTCGAATCCGGCTTATGCAACGGTCATTATTCTTTCAAGAGTAATTAGCCGATTAGGTGCACTTGAGGAAGTGACACCTATCGTGATTGAAGAGCTATTTGCCTGTGACCTTAACTATCTACAAAAGTTCTATCGACATATAAATGAACTAGAATCGGAGGTTATGGAGCCAGAGATAACGTTAAAATCTTAGTTGGTATAGCCAATTACATGAGTTGTTAAACACTCAATAAAGCTGCTAATAGCTAATAGCTAATAGTTAATAGTAAGAAAACAATAGCAATTAGCAATTAGCCATTAGCTATTAACAAAAAAAGTTCAAAATCTATGATTGCTATATAAAAACTTGATGTTGACTACAGAGTTTGATTTTACACTTCCTCGTGGATTGATGGATACAGAAGGCGTAGTTCACCGTGATGGGGTAATGCGACTGGCTACGGCGAAAGATGAAATTGCTGTGCAAAAAGATCGGCGTGCCAAAGAAGGTGAAGCGTATAGCACTTTAGTGATGTTTTCACGGGTGATTGTTCGTATAGGTACGCTGTCAAAAATTACTCCCGAAATACTAGAAAATCTATTTACCCGCGACCTAAGCTATCTGCGGGAGTTTTACAACCGTATTAACCAACAAGGCAATTTAGAAATTCCTGTGTGTTGTCCTAACTGTAATAATAAGTTTTCTTCGGAGTTGGCGCTATCGGGGGAATTTTAGGCTATCCCTCAGACCAACTTTATGAGGAGATAGCCTGTGTTGCTTCTGAGTTCCATTGGTCGTTAGAAGAAATTCTCGATTTGGAACATAGCGATCGCCGTCGCTGGGTTATGGAAGTTGGCAAACTTAGAGAGTAATCGATAATGGCTAATGGCTAATGGTTAATAGCAATGAGCAATTAGCAATTAGCAATTAGCAATTAACAAATATGACTAAATCACAAATTAACGGCAAATTATTAGAACAAATTTTACATGACTCATTCTTGATGGAGCAGTTGAGCGATCGCGTTTACAAACTTTTGCAAGAAGACTTCCGCAAGCATCAAGAACGCTCTCAAGGATATGGGAGCCGAATTTAATGGTGGCAACAAATGGAACACAAACTTTTGGACTCAACTACGTCACAGCTAATCGTTTCTATGTGGGATTAGAAAGTACTATTTCTGCCTCGTTTACCGAGTGTCAGGGTTTGGGAGTTCGAGTCAAGTACGAAACTTATTATGAAGGAGGTGTGAATGACCAGCAACGTATCTTACTAGGACAGCCAGAATTTTCAGAAGTGACTTTAAAGCGCGGTCTTAGTGATGATATGGTATTTTGGCAATGGGCAAGTCAAGTTATGAGAACTGATGCTCAAAAGGCGATCGAACGTCGCAACGTTAACATTTTAGTGTTCAACCAAGCCGGCGAAACCATGCAGTGTTGGACGCTGATTGGAGCTATACCTGTTGGTTGGAAAGCTCCTCAATTAGCAGCAGATTCTTCTACAGTAGCTATTGAAGAATTAACCTTAGTTTATGAAGGCATTAAAGTTGCTAAATCCGGTACAGCTTCTGCAACCTCCCTCAAGGGACGCAATAATGGCTATTTTGGTAGTAATTAAGCAATGGCTGAATCAAATAATGTGCCTTTAAGTGAAACTTCTCACTCGAAGTTAACAAAATTAACAGAATCTCTAAGTAAAAAAGACATATTGTCACCACATAAACCTTTGGGAAGCAATCAGGGACTTACCCCGCAATTTATCGTACCATTAGGAGTGCAGTCTCTTTCTATACTAGCTCCGACAATTTTTTCTTCTAAAAAATCTGATTCAGATTTTTCTAATAATTTGTTTGAGGATTCACCATTTTTTTCAGAATACCGAGCTGCGACTGCAAAAGATAACGCAACAAAACAAGTTTCTCGTGATTTAGTCACTTCATCACCGACAAAGCAAATTTTACAAAAAAAACTAGATTCAACAATTTCACCTCTGCAATCTTCCAACCTGACAAGAAAATTGCAGAGATCGGAATTTTCCGACACACAAGCTGATTTTGCAGTTAACTTTGAGTCAAATAATACCCAGCATAAAGCAGCCGATATTGAGGATCGGGCAGAGTCGGTTATAGTTGATTCTCTCGCACTTTCCCCGATGCAGGCGATCGCACCAGTAACTACTTTAATACCAAAGGTTCAGTCAAAAGCAGATTTTGATTCATTTCCTACATTACAAGCGCATACAGAAACAACGGCATTGGCTTCAGACAGTAATATCACGGCTGAAAGCTCATCTCTACTAAAGAATTCTGTTTCTGATTCAGGAAATATGATTCAACGTGCCCCAATAACAGATACGCCAGCAAGAAATAGTCAGTCAGGAACGTTGCTACAAATGCCACAGGTTCTACAAAATATTATGGTTTTGGATTCACTCGCTTCCAAGCGATCGCTGAGTCAATATGCTGCTACTAATATAGTTACTCAGAGTTCTACTAACTCCCTTAAATCAGACCGTACAACTGTGTCAGGTAGCAATGTATCCTCTTGGTCAAATATTGGCAATTCTGTAAAGAGGCAGACAACTTCGGTACAGCGAAAAATAAGTAAACAAGATAGTTCATCTGTCAATACTCTAATTCAAGCCAAAGGAGCCAACGAACCAGAAACAATTCGACTATCAAGCGAGCAAGCCTTCGTCGATACAACAGAAGAGTCTAGTAGCTCTGAAGTATCGAAAAGCATAGAAACATTGGCGCAAGCAATCTATGAGAAAGTACGGTATCGCTTGCGTATTCAGCAAGAGCGTCACGGACGTGGTTATACTGGACGCTCATCCTGGTAATCCTATTTACGTTGAGAGGAGAAAGTTATGTCACTAGTCAAAGCTAAACTGGTTTCCTCAGATGGGGGTGAAACGATTGAATTCATGTTTAACCCCAATCAATTAGTTTTTCAACAACAGATTAACCTTACTAAAAATAGCGGTGCGCGTACTGGTAGAGGATTACCTAAAGTCAACTTTGCTTATCCAGAACCTTGCACGCTCACCATCAATGACATTTTGCTAGATACTTATGAAGAAGGCGGTGGTAAAAGCGTCATTGTCCATATCCAAAAGTTTGAAAAAGCAGTGAACTTTCTAGAGAGTGGCAAAAATCAAAAAAAGCGCCCGCCAACTTACGTATTTGCTTGGGGTAGCAATCAATATATTCGTTGTTTTATCACCAACCTGACCTACAAATTAATTATGTTTTTGCCAGACGGTACTCCAGTAAGGGCAAAATTAGATTTGAGTTTAGAAGAAATTGACGAATCAACCTCCCAACCGAGTATGGGTACACCTAACCAAGTTGACCGTACAGGAGATACTCGTAGCAAGCGTATGAATTAATTGCTAATTGCTGATTGCTAATTGCTAATTGCTGATTGCTAATTGCCATTAGCCATTAACCATTAGCCATTAGCAATTAACTTATGCCTGCCAGTTATACTGCAATCCCAACCTTAAAAATTGACGGACAACCTGCGTCTGATAGTTTGTTAGAAGATATTCTGCAAATCACTGTGGAAGAAAGCTTGCATGTACCGGGGATGTTCACCTTAGTAATTCGTAATGATTATTATTCAGCTCGAGAAGGGGAAAACCCGTGGCTGTACGATAATACTTTTACTATTGGTAAATCTATTGAAATTGGTTTTACTTCCAGCAACACGGAAGATGCTGACTTTAACGCTGCTAATCAGAGTACCTTACTTAAGGGTGAAATTACTGCTGTAGAGGCGCAGTTTAACGCGGAATCTCAGGCTCCGATTATTATCCAAGGTTACGATGTCAGCCACCGTTTGCACCGAGGACGCTACAATCGATCGTTTCAAAATAAGAAAGATTCGGACATTGTAAGTCAAATCATTGGTGAAGCTGGCATCACGGCAGGGACAATTGATGAAACTGGTGGCCCCTATGGATTTGGCGATCCGGTGGGCTACATCTTTCAAGAAAACCAAACTAACATGGAATTTTTGAGGGAACGAGCGGCACGTAATGGTTTTGAGCTATTTGTACAAGATGGCAAGCTGAATTTTCGTAAACCTTCAGGGGGTAATTCGTTGAACCTAAAGTGGTTAAAAGATATTACCAACTTTCATGTGCGTGTTAGTAGTACCGAACAAGTTAGCTCTGTTGAAGTTAGAGGATGGGACTATAAGAATAAGCAGGCGATCGTCTCCACTAAAAGCGCTCAAACTGCTCAGGTTGTGACTTCAATTGACCAGGGAAAAGGCACTCAAACCAGCACCGCCTTTAACAGTAGTCCGAAAATGATTGTAGTCGATAAACCGGTTTTTTCTAGCAAAGAGTCAGACGCGATCGCCCAAGCACTTTTCAACGAACTTTCTGGTGAGTTTGTCCAAGCAGATGCCCAAGCTGTGGGAAACCCAGATATTCGACCGGGAAAGGTAATATCTCTAAAAGATATGGGCAAATATAGCGGTAGCTATTATGTCACCGAAACCCGTCATATTTTCCAAAGCAGAGTTTATAACACAGAGTTCAGCATTCGCGGCTTGCGAGGTGATGATTTATTTACTGCTATGACTCCCCAAGCTCGTTTGCAGCCAGGACAAACCTTAATAGTAGGAATTGTCACCAACAACAACGATCCGAAAAAATGGAGTAGGGTAAGAGTCAAATTTCCCACTTTGACAGAAGAACATGAAAGCGACTGGGCAAGAGTAGTCGGAATTGGTGCAGGAAGTAGTCGCGGATTTGACTGTTTACCAGAAGTTAACGACGAAGTGTTAATTGGGTTTGAACATGGCGATATCCACCGTCCCTTTGTCATTGGTAACGTTTGGAATGGCAAAGACGCACCGCCCACTAGCGTACAGGAATCAGTTGCAGATGGTAAAGTGCGACTGCGGACATTCAAAACTCGTCTGGGTCACACCCTTCAGTTTGTCGAAGAAGATAAAGGTAGCAGCAAAAAGGGTGTGTATGTGAATACTGTAGATGGCCACAAATTGAATATAAATGATACAGATAAAAAGATTGAAATCAAAACTAAAGATGGTCATCAAGTCCTGCTAGACGACCAAAAGAAAAAAATTGAAATCAAAACTAATGGTGGAAATATTTGTAATCTTGACGATCAAGGGCGGAAAATTACCCTCACCGGGACTGGTGAAATTGAATTGACAGCACCCCAAAAAATTACCCTAAAAGTTGGAGGTAGCAGTATAGAAGTTTCTATGTCTAACATCAAGTTGAGAATGGGTGGTAACACCATCGAACTAGGAGGCGCAGGGATTAAAATTGAATCCGCCATGACAACCACTGTAAAAGGATTAACAACTACCATAAAAGGCGATACAACAGTAGCCGTAAATGCCCCAGTCGTAAATATAAGCTAATGGCTAATGGCTAATGGCTAATAGCTAATGGCTAATAGCTAATGGCTAATAGCTAATGCTCATGGAAAAAAAGCAATTAACAATTAGCAATCAGCAATCAGCAATTAGCAATTAGCAATTAGCAATTAACAATTAACATAAACAAAAACTATGCCACAACAAGTTGTGATGGGCGCTTCTCTACAGTGTGTGCCATTTGGTACTGCACCTAGTTCGCTGTTAGTTATTCCCAAAGGCCCGCCGGTAATGGTGAATGGGATGCTAACAGCAACAATTATGGACTTTGCGCCTTTTGTCAATATCCTGCCTTTTGGAATGTGTACCTCGCTGACAAACCCAATGGTAGCTGCGGCAACTACCGCAGCATTGGGTGTTTTAACACCTATGCCTTGCATTCCAGCGATTCTCGGCCCTTGGAAGCCAGGAGCGCTAAAAGTTAAAATTAACAATTTTCCAGCATTGCCAAATACTTCAATATGTAACTGTGCGTGGGGTGGTGTAGTTAAGATTAACTATGCAGGACAGGTGAAGGTAAATATTACATAAAATGAATGCTAAGTAGAAGGACTAAATTAAACCTAACTTGACATTGCCGGGTTTCGACTTCGCTCAACCCTCTTTGAGTCAAGCTATCGAGCATTGAGCGAAGTCGAAATGCGTCTTATAAATAATTGTGTCCACTTACTTAATTAATTTAGTGTGCGATATAGGATTCAGCATTTACCCTTAGAGCCGTTAGGCATAGTGGCATTGCAAAAGTTAGCATAGTCAAGCTTAATGCCGCTAAGAATAGTTTGTTGCAGATTTGCTTGGCTCAGGTTAGCACCAGTTAAATTAGCCTTACTTAAGTTAGCTTGACTTAGTTCTGCACCACTGAGATTTGCTTGTACCAAATTAGCACCACTAAGATTAACGCCCTTGAGGTTGGCTCCGCTCAAATTAGCACCACTTAAGTTAGTATTGCTCAGATCGTTACCACTGAAGTCAACATTTTTGAGATTAAGACCGCTTAAGTCAGCACCGCTCAATTTCATGTGTTGTAAATTTGCACCCTCCAACTTAAGTGCGCGTAAATTACTGTTTTTCACTATGGTATTGCTGATATCTGCGCCACGGAGATTAGCACTTCTCAAATCTACAGTCTCAAGATTTGCGCCTCGTAAATCAGCGCTAAATAAGTTAGTATTCTGTAGCTTTGTCCTGCTAAGATTCGCGTTGGTGAGGTATGCTCGTGCTAAGTTAGCTGAGTTTAAGTTGGAGTCTTCGAGGTTTGCACTTTCGAGGTAAGCACTACTCAGATTTGCCCGACTAAGGTCTGTTTGCGTAAGAGTCGCTCCGCGCAAGTCCGCCGCTATTAAGCTACCTTTTTTCAAGTTTGCTTCGCTGAAGCTAGCGTTTCTCAAGTCACTAATAAAAAAGCTAGATTTCTGGAGATTTGCCTGATTGAAATTAGCTCCACTCAGTAGCGCATCTTCTAAGGTAGCTTTTTCTAGATTCGCCCCTGCTAAATTTACATTTCGCAAGTCAAGTTCGTTGAAGTTCGCTCCTTCAAGGTCGGCTGCGTGCAAATCTTGGGGCGCTCCTTGGTTAACTACTTGCATAACCAAACGCCATTTACTACTAATTACCGTCCGATCGCTCACGATCGTATTATTCCATCTCACCCCCTCCAACTTGGCATCTTGTAAATTAGCATTTTCTAAATTCGCGTTTCGCAAATCCGCTTCTGTCAGGTTCGTCTTCACTAGAAACGCTCCGCGCAAGTCTGCACCATTCAAATTCGCACCTTTGAGATTTGCACCTCTTAAATTTGCTCCACGCAGATAAAAACCTTTCAGGTTAGCATTTACCAAATTACATTTCTCACACTCTCTAGTTTCTAACAACCGCTTCACATTATCAGAATTCACAGCCTCGGCTACCGTTGCTAACAGCAAAGGAAAAATCAGAGAAATTACCAAAATTTTCATAACTCGACTATCTTTTTGGGAATACTAAATTTTGACGCTAATTTCTCGCTGAGAACTCTCTCTACTAGAAATAAATGTTACTAGTAGCTAATTGCTAATTGCTAATTGCTAATTGCCATTAACCATTAGCAATTAGCCATTAGCCATTAGCCATTAGCCATTAGCCATTAGCTATTTACATTTTTAACCTATGTTTAGTTATACTTGTCTACCTGGTATATTCCACAAGACACTAATAGCTTCTATGCAGCGCCTCAAAAAAACTTTTGGCACAGCGCCCCTTGCTTTATTTTTCTTGATTCCTCAACTATGCAGCATCAAAGGTGTATCAGCAAAAGTTGCCTCTCCTTTACTATTGGCAGTTACCTTTGATGAAAAGCTGAAAGACTTTAGCTACTGGTCTAATCTTTGTAATTTACAGGTAGATACACTAAAGTATGAAGAAGCCAAAGCCGCTTGCGAACAGGCGATAGTTCTCAAACCGAAAGATCCCTTGGCTTGGACAGACTATAGTGGTGTACTGCTATTGATGAAACAATATGCACAAGCGATCGCTTCTTCTGAGCAAGCCCTCAAATTTAACTCGAAAACTTCACTAGCATTCACCTATAAGTGCATGGCATTAACGGCTTTGGGACGCAACGAAGAAGCTTTAGATGCTTGCAATCAAGCACTAAAAGTTGATGGAATTTGGGGGAGAAAATCGCCGAAGCTAGCATGGTTAAATCGTGGTGTGATTCTTAGCCAGCAAAATCAGTACGAAAAAGCAATGGTCGCTTACGATCGGACGCTGTTGCTGCAACCCAAAGATTCCCTAACACTGGCATATCGCTGTGAGGCGCTTAACAAACTGGGACAATTTATCGGAGCAATTGCCGCTTGTAATCAAGCAATAGAAGGTAACGGTGATTGGGGAAGTAAAAGCCAGACCTTTGCTTTAGCAAATCGAGCAATTGCACATCGTCAGTTGAACAAATTAGAACAAGCGATCGCTGATTATGACAAATTACTTGCCATCGATCCGAATGATGTGATCGCTTGGGCTGACCAAGCTACAGTTTTAGAGAAACTTTCCCGCAACGCTGAGGCGCTTACCTCCTACGATCGCTCCATTGCTCTTAACCCAAAATACTCCTTTGCACAGGTAGGACGCTGTACTATTCTCAACAAACTTTATCAGTATAAAGACGCTGAAGTAGCTTGTAACGAAGCAATTAAAGGAGATGGCAATTGGCAAGAAATTGGTCTGGCTCAAGCATGGAACGAGCTAGGCGAGGCACAAGCAGGACAGGAACAGTATGAAAAAGCACTTGCGTCTTTACAGCGAACAGTGGGAATGAAACCCGACTACGCAGAAGCTTGGAACAATCGCAGCGTTGCACTTTGGCATTTAGAACGGTATGGCGAGGCGCTTGACTCGACTAAAAAGGCGATCGCACTAAATCAAAACTACACCCAGGCATGGTTTAATCAGGGTACTATCTTGAGCAAGACAAAACAGTATAATTACGCACTTATAGCTTACAATAAAGCGCTGGAAATCGAACCAAACAATGCTGAAGGCTGGGCAAGCCAGAGTGTTATCCAATGGCAGTTAAAAAACTATAACGAAGCACTAGCCTCTACAGACAAAGCTCTTTTATTCAATAGCAAATCCTTTCAAGCTTGGTACAACCGAGGCATAGTGTTAACAGATATGAAACGTTATGACGAAGCCTTGTTCGCATACAAGCAAGCGGTGAAAATCAACCCCCAAAGTGCCGATGCTCTAACCGGACGCGGAGTAGTTCTCTCTAAACTCAAGCGCTATCAACAAGCAATGTCTGTTTTGCAAGCCGCCCTTAAACTCAACGAAAATCAACTTGTAGCAAAAGCAACATTAAAGATAGTTATACAAGAGTTAGCAAAAGAGGCGGAAAGTGTCTCACCATTACTTAAACGGTAAATTGCTAATTGCTAATTGCTAATTGCTAATAACTGTAATCAAAGGAGTTTCAGTGGGTAGACCTAATTTTGAGAGATTAGAAGTTTACAAACTTTCAGAAAAGTTGGCAGATGAAATTTGGCAAATTGTTAAAGGATGGGACTCTTTTACTAAGGATACTATTGGTAAACAAATCGTTAGGGCTGCCGATAGCATCAGTGCAAATATTGCAGAGGGAGAGGGGCGGTATAACTTTCAAGATAATCGACGTTTTATAAAAATTGCGAGAGGTTCTTTATATGAAACAATAAATTGGCTAAGACGAGCATATAAAAGAAATCTTTTAACAAATGAACAAACAAAACTACTCAATCCAATTATTGATGAACTATCACCAAAGCTCAACGCCTACCTAAAATCTATTGGGAATTAGCTAATGGCTAATGGCTAATGGCAATCAGCAATCAGCAATTAGCAATTAGCAATCAGCAATTAGCAATCAGCAATCAGCAATCAGCAATCAGCAATCAGCAATTATGACAATAAAAAAACTCCCACAGACGATAGTCAAAGTTTATTTACAACGGTATCCAATTCAACTTAGGCTGTCTCAGTTCAATGTGCTGAGTCGGTATTCTTGGTTGCAGCCAATTTTGGCAGACATTTACGATGAGTTATTTCCCAAAGCACCGGATACAGTAGAAGAAACTAAAAAGGCTATTTCTGAACCCGTCGTCTTGCCAAAAGAAGCAGGTGTACAATTCTTTAACTCGCCTTACAAGCGCTATCGTTGCTCTCACAAAGATCCTCTGAGGTGCGATCGCTGTTGTCCTACAGCAGAGGATGAGTCCAGAATTAAGGCTTGTCAGTTGTGCGGCTTCCCGACACTTTTGCCATTCAACTCAGAAATTAAGGGCGATCGCGGAACCTATCGCATTGAGAAATATTTAGGTAGGCGGGGAATTGGGCGACTGTATGCCGCTACTCAGCAAGGAATAAATGAACCTGTTGTCATTAAAGAATATCTGTTGCCAGGACGGTATTTCAATGAAGATGAAATACGGCAGCATAAACAAATGTTTAATAATTTGGCTGGTATCAGCCTTGCCGATGGGAGAGTACAAGATTTTCGGTTTTTGCAGCCATTGGAGGCGATCGGCGATGCTTTGGAAGAACGCTGTTATTTAATCATTGATAGGCGATATGACTATCCGACACTGAACGGCTATTTAAGTTTGGCAGCAATGTCAGATCGCCAGGTGAAAAAAGTTGTGCATCAAGTTTTGCAAACACTGGAGTTTCTTCACAGTCAAAAGTTTCGTTTGAAAACAGGAGGAGTGCAAAATGGAATAGTTCATGGCAATCTTAACCTTGACACTTTACTACTAATCAAAGGTGAATCTTTTAGCCAGGATAATCTAGACTTCTTTATTTATCTATCCGATCTAGCAGTATGGGAAAGACTGTTCGATCCAACTCAAGATAAATCTATTTCCTCTTTAAAAAAGTCTGAAGATTTAATTTCTCTGGGTTATATTGGCTTTTATTTGCTAGCAGGAAGAGTTGTTACAGATGGGGGCGAACCCCTCGATCCCAAAAACGAAAAGCATTGGAAAGATGCAGACCCTAAGATGAAGGCATTTTTGCTACGACTGATGGAGTTGGAATTGCCGTTTGAAAATGCTTTTTCTGCCCGTCAGGAATTACAAAGATTGCCCAGTGCATCACTAGCCCTTGCACGCAGAAAAGAAGCAGAACCAGAGATAGAACCTGTTAAAAAGTTTCCCCGCTTACTGGTATTACTTTTGAGTGCTATGGGTTTGGGAATGGTTGGGTGGCTGGTATGGATACTGATTAATAAACCGCAGCCTAGTACCGCTAGGGAGAACGCACCAAAAGTTTGCTGTTTAAAAGATGTGGCAGCAATTCCTCCCGGCAAGTTTACCTACACCTCTACACGCGATGGCATTTGGTACTATGTACTTCGACAACCTGATTTAATTGCCAAAGATCGAAAGCTAGAACAAACACTGCAAGCTGCACAGCCAAAGCTGGATCTGAGTTATCAGCCAGCAGAATCAACAGCAGATGCCATTGCCAAAGTTCAGTCAGGACAAACAGCCTTTGCGATTGTCCCATTGATTCAACCATTACCAACAGACTTAGAGGCACAAATAATTGCCTACGATGGAATAGCCGTTTTCGTCGCTTTTAGCTACGCCCAACGCGAAAAAGGACTACCACAAAAGCTCAATGGACAAATTACTTTAGAGCAATTGCGTCAATTGTATGCAAATAAAATTGATTCTTGGGCGCAGTTGGGGGCTTCGGAATTGCCTGTGAAATTGTATGCACCAAAAGATAAAGAGATGGTGGAAGTATTTGAACAATTAATGTTGAGTAAAAAAGGAGATACTGAAAATAAAAATGAAAAATACTTTACTGCGTCCAATCTGAGAAAACTACCAGATTTTGAGATGATGCGAACGGTAATCCAAGATTTTGAATCCCGACAAATAGGGGGAGTTGGGTTTAGTTCCCTAAGCAAAATTGTTGGTCAGTGTTCAGTTTATCCTTTAGCGTTACAAGGAAAGGCACAGCCTCCGCAACAGGTAATTGTACTGAATAATAACAGAGATATCGACCCCAACACAGACTTGTGTGATAAAAAAGGCAGTTATCATCCCAAGGTTGATTTATTGAAGAACGGACAATATCCTCTGGCATATCCAATTGCGATCGTGTACTCCCGCGATAACGATCGCCCACCCATTGGCGAAAAATTTGCCGAAATTCTCAAAACCCTTGAAGGTCAGCGCTTACTCAGTCAAACGGGTTTAACACCTTTGAAATAAAAAGAATGGCTAATAGCTATTATGAGTTAGCTTGAAAGTGAGTATATTCCCCAAAATCCTTTGTGATACTCCAGAGGTATCGCCATTAGCTGAAAGTGCTTTCTCGACCTCATCAATCCACAAGATATAGGGTGCGATCGCTTCAAGCTTTTCAATCGTGTGAATTTCTTCGCCACTAGCACTTTCGAGCAGTAATTGAAATTCGCCAGTGCGATCGCTCGGAACTTTTGCAGAAATCCTTTGAATGCTTAATTACAGAAAAACTTTTAGCTTATGTTTAAGGCAGGTTCAAGCGTTTACGCGCACCAAAGCGAAACAGCTTATCAGGTAGTATCGCTCTCAGGCGAGGCAACCATTGTGCCTCATTGCCAACACGGTAGCGTAATTGTGGTGACTGGCTTGAAGCAATACGAGCAATCGCTTGTGCAACCTTGTCAGGATTGTCACCTTGTGCAATTGCGCCCTGGACAGATGAGGAAATTACATCACGTACAGTGTCATAATCACTATGAATTGCGGTAGGCTGTAACATGGCTTGGTTTAAGTTGGTCTTAAAGTAACCAGGCTCAACTAAAGACACTTTAATATTGAATGGGTCTAGTTCTACGCTTAATGCTTCGCTATAACCTTCAAGTGCAAATTTGCTTGCAGAGTAAAAACCTTGTCCCGGTGCGCCGATCAGCCCTGCTACTGAACTCATATTGATAATATGCCCGTTACGTTGCTGTCTCATAAAGGGCAAGACAGCATTAGTAACACGTACAACACCCCAAAAGTTCGTCTCAAAAATCTCCTTGGCTTGTTCTAAAGAAGTTTCCTCAATCATGCTGGCATGAATTTGTCCAGCATTATTCACAAGTAGATCAATCCGGTTAGTTCGCGTGAGCAACTGATTAATACACGATTCTATTGAAGAATCAGACGTAACATCTAATGTCAACATTTCCACGCCCTGTGAGGCTGGCTCTTCTTTGCGGCTTGTACCAAAAACACAGTAGCCTACAGCAGCCAGTTTTTGAGCAATTAACTGCCCAAATCCAGATGATGCACCTGTAACTAGAACAACTTTTTGATTAGTCATCAGTTTTTAGCTATCTGCTTTATGTTCATAATAGTTGGAGATATGTTCATATACCTCCTCTGGAAACTGTAAGTCCTTGTAAACGTTACAAGCATCTGGATCATCAGGATTCGGACAGATGAGAAATTCCTGTTGGGACTGCCATTGAAGAATACGCTCGCGTCGAGGCGGGTTATAATCTTTACCTTGTACTTGTAGATACAAGGAACGTGCTTCTTGTTCAGTGAAGTCTTTATCTTTCTGAAGATAGTCAATTAACTCAGACTCACTCAAAAAATGACGTGCCACCATTGCAAACACTAACCTACCGTAATGACCAATATCTTTGCCTGCATCAAGGGATTCAAGCAGATGCGCCATCATATCGTTTTTTTGCAATTCTTGAATTGCCATATATATTTAGTTCCTTGATTTTGAGTATTCGGTCAGCTTCATTTTCATGCCTCTAAATAGTACCTATGTACTGTATAGATGTCCTATCTCTTATGGTTGAATATGAAGATGTATTTACCTAACCGAAAGTGTGACAGTTACAGCAGTTAGACATTTATGGGAGCGAAATGATAATTAACTATCACGCCAAATTGACACAGTAGTAGCCGTAGATTGTTAATTTTCATGTCTTGCTCGATTTTTCCCGCTTTTCCCTCTTCCCTGGCAAGAGGGAAGCAACGCGATTTTCGGGGTTGCTGATTGCGGTATGAAAAATAATTTTGCGTTATTTCAAAATCCTTGTAGAGACGTTGCAATTGCTAGTCTCTACATCCAAATTCATACCTCGATTCAGCAACACCCGATTTTCTGATGTCAGACTTTAAACGAGCGATCGCTAAATCCTAAATTCAGTAAATTAGTAAAATATATACCTCAGAAATAGGTTATTATCTAAGTAATACTGAGAAAAACCTATCTTGATGGTAATATGGTTCAGATAAACTTTTTTCTCCTCCCCTGCTTCCCCTGCTTCCGGTCACTGAGCGTAGCCGAAGTGCTGCTCCCCCTGCCTGTCTCAACGAATAAATTTCCTAACTGAACCGTATTGATCTTGATGGTTGTTTAGTTCATCTTCACCATCGTTGCTGTATCCACCTTTTGCAGATATATCAAATATCTGCTCAAAGAATATTGCGCCTTCAGTTGCCAATGAAGTTACAGCCTCAGTGTCAATGGCTTCTGCGGTAGTCAAGATGCTGGAAAAAATGGGAGTGCAATATGCGTTAGCATTGCTAGTTGTTCGTTGTGGACGAGTGAAAATTCAATGCCCCAATAAATGTCGGTGGCTGATGTATTTTATAGGCAATTCATAAGTAAATATTATATAAATGAAAGTTTTTTATACGTAATATACGCTTTATTGAAAAATTTCCAAGATACTTTAATGGTACAATGTTATAGATTCATGACATTAAGCAATATACTATTAAACTTGTTAATTTAGGATTAATGGGTGTATCTAATATATTGCTCTTAAAGTCTTGAATAAATAATATAGTCGATGCCTCATCTAAAATCTGGGAAAGTAATGCTGTGTGCGTTGTTATCTTTAATGGATGAAGGAGTTTGGATTTGAGATACTATTTTTGCTAATGAACTTGAGACAACTTGTGTTTGCTTATTCCTGTATTTATAAGTAACTACAGCCAAATTTGATCAGTCATTTTTTCTAAGTTGATGCTTATTTACTATTGTGGAGTTTATGAAAGAAAATTTCCCAAAAAAGCGAATTAATTTTCCCTATTTAAGATTATTAAATTACAAAAATCTTCACTTGAAATGGAATAATTACTGGTTTAAGATAACCGGAACCTGGCGGTCATGTCCTCTAACATGCCCTATAGATAAACCTCATCACACACATATTTTTTGGAGTTGGCTTGGTAGTTTCTTAGCAATAGCAGCAACAGCTTACCTGTCTGTGAAAACAAATTCTCCTCTGCTTATGGCTCCGTTTGGTGCTACTAGTGTATTGATATTTGGTGTGCCAGACAGTCCTTTGGCTCAACCCCGTAATGTGATTGGTGGTAATCTCGTAGCTGCTTTAGTCAGCCTAATTGTTCTACATCTTTTCGGTTCGTCACCTTGGACAATGGGAATGGCTGTAGCAACAGCCATTGGGATGATGCAGCTTACTGGAACTCTACACCCACCTTCAGGAGCAGTTGCTTTAGTCGTAATGATGACAAAAGCTCCTTGGCAATTTCTATTAACACCTGCTTTAGAGGGTTCTATTATTTTGGTGCTTTGTGCTGTGGTTTTTAATAATCTGGCACAAGAAAGGACTTATCCCAAGCACTGGCTGTAAGATTTTTAACGTGGTTAGATTCTTCAACGCTATACCCATCAGCCGCAGACAAGCAGCCGATCTACAACCAGTTACCAACGAGAACATAAGCAGCCCAATACCCTGGACGGCTGTAGTTTGGATACTTTTGTAAAAGGGTTACTTGAGCGCGACGCAGAGCTTCTGCTTTTGTAACTTTGGCAGAAACTAACTCACGATAAAACTCACCAACTAAAATTGCAGTGGAGCGATCGCCAACATTCCATAGGCTTGCCATTGTACTCCTTGCACCTGCACGCACAGCAACCCCTGCTAAACCCAGTGTTGCCCGATTATCTCCTTCTGCTGTCTGACAAGCACTTAAGACGAGAAGTTCTAAAGGTTGTGAGTATATTTCATCTCGACGGCGCAACAGCAAATCAAAGTCAGTAACATTAATTGGCCCATCTGCCGCTAATATAAATGTCTCTTCAAGACGAGAACTAAACTGTCCGTGAGTTGCCAGATGAACAATATTAAATGGAATAGAACTAATCTTTCCTTTTAATTCCTGACTGGTGAAATCTTTATCTAAAAGTTTTGTGGTTGCTACTCCTGTTTTTGCAATCAAGTTAAACTCAGATTTTATTTCTGGCAAAGACGGAAATTGTCTAAATTCAGATGGCGGTTGTACCAATCCTCCAACCAAAACCTGTAAATTTTCTTGTGCTAAAGGTTTGGGTTTTTGTAATTGCAATCCCAGATTTAAAGCAACAGCATATTTCTCAACTAAATATTGTTTTCCATCATATAGTGCTGCCATTGGTACATTTCGTAATGCACCATCCAAGACAAAAGCTAAAGTATTGACATTGCTATGTTGTAACTCAGACTCAATTGGTTGAATAAGCCAATTATATACTTGCTTAGAAAGTATTTTAACTTCCTCAATTCTGTCTGGTTCAGTTAAATACTGCCGTAGTTGCCCTAAAGTTTTTTCAACTTCGATTTGAGATTTATTTATTGAGTAGCGTCGCAAAGGCTGCGTGGGAATTTTGATAATGATTTGTAATTGTTCTGGTAAAATAATCGGATAAATAACTGCGGTTGTAGGATTATCTCGATCTACTACTTCATCTAATATAACCTTTGTGACATTTAAGCAGGCTTCCCGAAAAAAATTATCTAAATCTGCTAATTGAAGTGCTTCAATTCGCTGGCGTGCTTTATCTAATGTTTCTTCGCTGATATCTCCTGGCGATAAAAGCAATGCCACTGATTCACGATAAATAGGTTCTACACTTTCCTTAAATGAAAATTCTACATCTCGATTAACTCCGAAAAGGTCATTTCTGAGAGATTGTAACTCATTGACAGCAGCATCATAAGCTGCGATCGCTCCTCTAATATCTCCCTGCTGTTTTAGCAAGCGTCCTAGCTGCCAATACCAGTTGTAGGCGATATCCGGTGCATTTACAGATTCAGCTAACTTAAGTGCTTGTTGTGTCAAATTTTGGGCATTTAACAACTGTTTATTCTGTTCATACAGCTTTCCCAGAGTTCCGATGGCGTAAGATTCTGCTCGTCTATCACCAAGTGCTTGTGCTAATTTTGTTGTTTTAGCAAGCATTTTAGCAGCAAATTCTTTTGACTGATTGACAGATTGCTGTTTGATCAAGCTCTGAGCAAAATGAATTCTGGCATAAACTGCTACCTGAGAGAGTGGTAAATTATCTAACTCAGTAGGAATTTCCTTTAACAGAGGTTGTGCAACTTTCCACTGTTTTGTATTCAATAAGATAGTCAGAAGATTGATTTGTGCCTGAACTTTGGTAAGAGATGAAGGAGTTTTAACTATCGCTTGTTGATAAAAGGCGATCGCACTTTGGTAATCTTCCGCAATTCTAGCAGTATTGCCCAAACTGAGGAGTGTTGCACCAATTTCTGGAAGAGATTGCAATTTCTCGGCAATTTGTAAACTTTGTTGGAGAACTTGACGAGATTTTTCTAAATCACCAGTTAATTGAAGCGTATCTCCCAGCGATCGCAATTCTATAACTTTGGTTAACGAATCTGGTTGAGATTGTAAATTTTGACTTACTTGAGTCAACATTGTTAAAGCACGACGGTAAAATCCTAGTACCTGTAATGCCTGTGCTTGATTAATCTGACTGCGGTTAATACCACTGCAATCGCTACTTGCAGTATATTCCGCCTGGGCTTGTTGCCAAGTTTGTAACGCCTGTTGAGGTTGTCCTTGCTCCAATTCTATACTCCCTTGAATTTCTAGCGTTTGAGCAAGAACGTGCAAGTATTGTTTTGAATTTTGAGTACCTAGCAGTTGCAAACTGTCATTGATTGCCGTATTTGCTTCGGCAAACATCCCACGCTGCTGGGAAACCAAGGCAAGATTACTTAGCGTTACTGCCTGCCTCAGCTTGTCTCCTAATGCTTGATATTCTTGAAAAACCTTCTGCAAAACCTGTTGCGCTTCTACTAACCTTCCTGCTTCATACAATGCTTTTCCCTGTTGTAATAAATCTTTTAAGCTTTCTTCTGGTCTATAAAAATGCTCAATTGGCAAATCAATTGCATGAGATGCTTTTAACACAGGTGAAACGGTAACAAAAATAAATGCTGTGACTAGCAATAGCAGGAGATACCGAGATAAAGAGAAAGCGTTCCACATTTTACTCGTTTTTTGTTGCTGTTTACCTTACTCAGTGCTGAGTTTTGAGTAAATTAAAACTTACTCAATATTTATGTACGTTGTGGGTGGTCTTTCAACTCAGCACTTAACACCTTAATTTCCCGACTCTGACTGATGAATTCTAAATTCTGCTATAAGTTTAAGCATCAAAAACTGTGCATCCTGCATAAACCTGAGTAACGCACGTATGGATAAGTGTGACATTCCATAGCATTAGGAAAAACATACATGCTTACCAAACACCATAAATCTTTACTTTAACCAATCGGCCAATTCCACGTTATGCGGCTGCTCAAAACAACCCTATCAAGACCTAAAACACCAGTGAGTCTTGAGAATAGGTGAATTTGTGCTGGACAAAAAACACTGGCTGCAGCAGCAGACATCTAACAAACATACAACACACAAAAAAGTAAACACAAATTTATGACGATTATTTCTGGAACGATTACTGCTGGCAACGACATTATTGTTGCCGATGCTGCAAATGACTTGATTGATGCTCTAGCAGGCAATGATTTCGTCAGGGGTGGTGATGGCAACGATACCCTAATTGGTAGTGATGGCAACGATACTCTCAATGGAGAAGTTGGCAATGACTCCCTTAATGGCGGAAACGGTAATGACAACCTCATTGGCGGTGTGGGCAATGACACCTTAAATGGAGGCAATGGGCTTGACCGAGTTCAAGAGTCAAACAATGGTAACTTTACTCTCAGTAATGCTACCCTGTCCGGCAACGGCATCGACAGCCTCATCTCAATCGAGAGCGCTTTCTTGACAGGTGGCGGAGGCAATAACTTGATTGATGCCTCAGCGTTTACTTTGGGAGGTGTGATTTTAAATGGCGGTGCTGGTAACGATACCCTTCTGGGTGGAACCCGCAATGATACCCTCACGGGCGGTGCAGGGAATGACATCTTAAATGGGGGCAATGGCTTGGATCGAGTTCAAGAGTCAGCCAATGCTGACTTCGCCCTGCTTAACACTACTTTATTCGGCAACGGCATCGACAGCCTCATTTCAATCGAGAGCGCTTTCTTGACAGGTGGCGTAGGCAATAATTTGATTGATGCCTCAGCATTTACTTTGGGAAATGTGACTTTAAGTGGTGGCGATGGTAACGATACCCTACTAGGTGGAACGCGTAACGATACACTAACGGGCGGACTTGGTAATGATATACTCAATGGTGGGTTAGGCAGCGATCGCGTTGAAGAGTCGGGTAATGTTAACTTCACTTTAAGCAATACTGCCCTAATCGGCAACGGTACAGACAGTCTGGTTGGAATTGAGAGCGTCTTCCTGACTGGTGGCGTAGGTAATAACAGTCTTAATGCCTCAGCATTTACTTTAGGAAGTGTGACTTTAAACGGTGGCGCTGGTAACGACACCTTACTAGGTGGAACACGCAATGACTTTCTCACGGGTGGACTTGGCAATGACCTCCTACTTGGAGGCGATGGCTTTGACCGAGTGATTGAAGAAGGTAATATCAACTTCACTCTAAGCGGTTCGACTCTAACTGGCAACGGCACGGATATTCTGAGTTCTATTGAACGAGTTGATCTGACCGGCGGTGCGGGTAACAATCGGATCGATGCTTCTGGCTTCACCATTGCAGACGTTAGGGTTAGAGGTCTAGATGGAAATGACACCATCATCGGCGGATCTCAAGCTGACGACCTTGATGGTGGCAACGGTAACGACAGCCTTGATGGTGGAGGCGGCGATGACTTTATCGTTGACTTTGGTGGCAATAACACCCTCAGGGGGGGCGCAGGTAATGACCAACTTCAAACTGGGAGTGATAATAACCTGCTTGATGGAGGAGACGGCAATGATGGACTCTTTGCTGGTTCCGGCAATGACACCCTCTTAGGAGGATTGGGTAATGACAGACTCTCTGCGGGATCGGGCAATGACTCTCTCATCGGCGGAGATGGCAATGACACGCTCCTGGGTCAGCTGGGTAGCGATACCCTGAATGGCGGTGCGGGCATTGATGAGGTGGTTGTGTCATTGAATACAGATGTTAATGTTATCCTGACTGACTCTATTATCTTAGGTGAAGGATTAGATTTCCTGACTAGCATTGAAAAAGCAACCCTGCTCGGTAGTACCGGGGCAAACTCCTTGAGTGCGGCTAGTTTTTCAGGAACGGTAAGGCTTGATGGCAATGACGGCAACGATACCCTGAATGGAGGACGCAGCAATGACACCCTCATTGGTGGATTTGGCAATGATATCCTCTCTGGGGGCGCTGGCAATGACATATTGACTGGCGGTGCTGGTTTTGATTCCTTCACTTTCAGTACTGGCAGAGCCTTTAATACTAACGATGTTGGTTTGGATACTATCAATGATTTCACGTCCGGCGATAAAATTGTCTTATCTAAGACAACATTCAATGCACTCGAAAGCCTTGTAGGTGGTACATTGCTTCCTTCTGACTTTGAAGTAGTTGATAGCTTCTTTGAGTTGTTCACAAGCAATGCTGAGATTGTTTATAACTTTGTCAGTGGTGATTTAGCTTATAACCCGAATGGCTCTGTGCTTGCTGGTGGAAATTCTGGCGAGGCGATTATTGCCAACCTAGTCGGATCGCCCAATAATATTACTGCTAGCAACTTCACCGTTGCGATCTAGGAGAAGATTGAATTGCAAGCGGTATACATCTATACCAGAACTTTGCCGCTTGCATTTCTAAATTTTATAACTGCGATGAGAGTAGAAAAGTTCAAACAAATAACTTGTGAACATTAACTAGAATCTTACTTTCTCTATCTATCATCAGGTAAACAAAACTTAAACTCTCAAGATAAAGTGTTTCTAATAGATTACCAGATTGCTGGAGAGCAAACTAGCAGCGATCGCTTATTGCTAGAGAGCCAGCAATGGGATGTTGAGTCGTTACCATCGCTTACCTCAGAGCAGTTGATTGAATCAGCCGAGGCGATCGCAGTTGAACTGGAGACAAGAGTTATTTTTGATGCCGATGGCAGTGTAAACTGGTGTGGGTTCCACGATCTATCTATACCTTCGTCTCTGTTCGCGCAGCGTGGCGTAGCCATACTGATTTGCGTAGGCAGGGAATAGGCAATAGGCAATAGGCAATAGGCAACGTAAAATAAAGCTTTCTCGTTGTACTGAGCTATTTCAAAAATCAAATATGAGTCCTATAGATAGTTTTTGTTAACATTTATATCTTTATTTCCTGATTCCAAGCAAAAGTTTCTTTTTATGCTGGGAGAGTACAATGTCTGGGAAATCTACACATTGGTATTGGCTGCAAAGATTGGGAATTACTATAAGTAGCACCATAGTTTTTTGGTCAAATTGCTCACTTGCCCAAATCACCCCAGACGCTACTCTTCCAAGTAATTCCAATGTTAGACAAGAGGGCAACACCAGCATTATTGAAGCCGGAACTCAAGCAGGAAGTAATCTTTTTCACAGTTTTCAAGAGTTCTCTGTTCCAACTAACGGCACAGCTTTTTTTAATAATCCTACCGATGTTCAAAATATTATTAGTCGGGTAACAGGTGGCTCTGTTTCTAACATTGATGGATTAATTCACGCTAATGGTACAGCTAATCTATTTTTGATTAATCCGCGTGGGATTATTTTTGGACAGAATGCGCGGTTAAATATTGGTGGTTCATTTGTAGGTAGCACAGCTAGTAGTTTAAAATTTGCTGATGGCTTTGACTTTAGTGCAATCGCTCCCCAAACAACACCCTTATTAACTATAAATACTCCTATCGGCTTGCAATTTGGGCAGAATTCTGGAGATATTCGCGTCCAGGCTATTAGTGGTTCGGCCAGCAGTGTGCAAGGGCTTGGACTAAGAGTACCATTCGGTAAAACTTTAGCTCTTGTAGGTGGCAATGTCATCCTAGAGGGTTCTTTTCTGAATGCTCCAGGGGGGCGGATTGAATTAGGTAGTGTCACCGGAGTTAATCAGGTAAATCTCAACCAAACAAGCCAAGGCTGGATTTTTAATTATCAAAATACAAACAACTTTGGTAATATTAAAATGTTTAGAAGTTTTGTAGATATTGCTATTGAAGAAGATAATAACATTCAAGGGCAAAGTGAGAAAGGTGCAATTTCTTTGAATGCATCACAGGTAGATATCCAAAGGTCTATTGTGACAGCAAATACTTTTACATCTGCACCTGGTGGCGATGTCAATATTAATTCCAAACAATTAACTATTAATCAATCAACAGTATCAAGTCGAACATTTAACAGTGGAGTTGGCGGGAATGTCACTGTAAATGCTTCTGAGTCTGTACAAATATTTAATGTTAACAATAGTTTGTTTCCCAGTGCTTTAACTACTGAGATATCAGAGCTTGGACAAGTAGCAACTGGAAATGGGGGAAATTTAACAGTTAATACTAGGCGATTAATTGTGAATAACGGAGGAAAAGTAGCAACGGGGACACAAAGTGCCGGAAAAGCAGGAGATTTAATTATTAGAGCTACGGACGCAGTAGAGTTGAGTGGCTTTTTGAGCAGTATAGAAACTCAAAGCACCCCTAATACTACAGGAAATGCCGGTAATTTAATTATTGAAACAGGCAAATTAACTGTTCAGGGAGGGGCACAAATCAGTAGTGGTACTCTTGGTGCGGGGGCAGGTGGCAATTTAATAGTGAAGGCTTCACAAATAGATATAATTGGACGTTCAGCTAATGAAAATACTCCTAGTGGCTTGTTTACTCGAACCAACAGCACTGGCAAAGCAGGAGACTTGACAATTAATACTGCTGGTTTGCGGGTTTTGGGTGGAGCAATTATCTCCTCTGAAACCATTAGTTCAGGAAATGGCGGGAGTTTAAAAATAGATGCTGCTGACATTATACAAGTAGCTGGTCGCTCGAATAATGGTCGTCCTAGTAGGTTAACCGCTAGTACTGAAGGGTCAGGAAAAGCTGGAAACTTAATAATTTCTACACCGCAATTACTTATCTTTGACGGGGCACAAGCAACAGTTAGTAGCAGTCAAGAAGGTGAGGCGGGAAACCTTGACATTACCGCTAACTTGGTGCGGCTGGATAACGGTAAGATTACTGCACAGACTAACTCCGGTAATGGCGGAAACCTGAATTTTAAAGTTACAGATTTACTACTGTTACGCGATGAAAGTGAGATTTCTACTAATGCTGGCAGAGCACAACAACCAGGAAATGGCGGTAATATTGACATCAATGATCGAGATGGTTTTATAGTCGCCCTACCTTTGGAAAATAGTGATATTACAGCTAATGCTTACACTGGTAGAGGTGGGAGAGTAAATATTACTGCTTTTGGTATTTTTGGTATTCAGCCTCGTCAAAATCTAACTTCTCTGAGCGACATAACTGCCAGTTCAGAATTGGGTGTAGACGGCACTGTAGAACTTAATACACTTGATGTTGACCCTAGTCGGGGATTAGTGGAGTTACCTGTAAATTTGGTTGATGCTTCAGAGCAAATCGCTCAAGGTTGCACCCCTAGACGTGGGCAAACCAATAGTTTTGTTGTCACAGGACGGGGAGGAATGCCTTTAAGTCCTAGTGAACCATTGCGTCAAAGGGCAGTTATTACCCAATGGGTGACACTGGATGAAGAAATAGGAAACGAGAGAGATGCCCCAGCAAAAACAACTTTAGCTGAAAATCAACAGCCAATTATTGAGGCTCAAGGATGGGTAGTAGATAAACGAGGTGATGTTCAGCTTGTGGCTCAAGTACCAAATGAAGTGAGAATTCAGGAGTCAGGAGTCAGAAGTCAGAATAGATTTTGTAGTGCTGGTTCGTGATATCGTGTCCTTGCGTTATTTCAAAATCCTTGTAGAGACGTTGCAATGCAACGTCTCTACATCGCAATGCAACGTCTCTACATCGCAATGCAACGTCTCTACATCGCAATGCAACGTCTCTACATCCGGCGTTGCATAAAACAGGGATGAATTATTGAACCGCGAAGACGCAAAGTGCGCGAAGGAATTAGGTTTATGAATTCGCAAAAATTAAAAAACATCCCGCAAATATGCAACGCCCTACATCCAATTTCATACCTCGATTCAGCAACACCCCGGACATGATATGAGATAATGATTTTGTACTCAAAACCGTAATATTTCTCTATCATACCCATCTGGTGTCGGTTCAACTTCCCATACCAAACCTTCTCCTGGCTCCAACTCTACATCAATATAAAGCTGAGGCATCGCTTCTATTGCGGTATCTTCATTATTAATAAAAGGTTGCAAATCTTCGGTTAACAGTCTCAGTTTAAATCCTGCTGGAATCATTGCATCTGGATTTGCATTGCGTAATTCAAACCGCCATAAATTGTCTTCTAAGTTACCTCTTGGAAATACGCGCAACTCGTAAGCTTGATTAGCAACCGTCAATTGCCGAGACAGAGATACACTAGTTTCTCGGCTTCGCAGACCACGAGGAGCTAATTGCAATCTAGTCATTCCCCAACCAAGCTGTTGGGCTAAATTTGATACTCCTGCTTGCAACCATTCCTGAATTGACCACTGCTCAGATAACCCTTGTCGTCGCTCGTACAACCGTTGTCGCCAGCCGCCATGTGCTAATAATGCACCCCAATGTTCAAAGGGAATTGCTAAACGCCCAAAGACTACTTCCGAATTGCCCAGTCGTTGCAGTAAGTTTTCTGCTTGTGCTAAAGGTAATGTCGGTAAAGGTGCAACTGACTCACGTAAAACTTCTTCTGGGCAAAGTTGACGGCTAATCCACAAACCATTGATGTCTTTAATTAAATCATTTTCATCTAAACAGTAGGCGCGATCGCTTGCATCATACACCCCCTTGGTTTTCAATTGACGATGAGTCGTATATCCCCAAATTGTTACCCAGCCAGCATTAGGATTAACTTGTAGTGCAATATAATAGTCAGCAACCCAATCGGGAATATCTACCCATTCTTGGGGTACGCGCAATTCTGCTGTGTCAATTGCTGTTGTGGGAATTAATACTAATCGTATCTCTTCACAAGCGATCGCAGTTCCATTTACAAATTCCCAAAAACTGGGTAAAGCTGCTGTTTGAGTCCAAACCCTAGCATTTTCAACTTCTTCTCTTAACCACGGTAAAAATGCATCTAAGCACATTTGGTTAAGACGACCTCGCCAGCGTGCGCCTGATGTGGAAAAACCTGGTAATTCTAGGGTTTGCGATGATAACGAAATTTCTAAGGTGAGCTGTTCTGGAATTGGGGTGACATCAAAAGTCATTTTAAAGACTCCACTGGCGACGACAGAACGAGAGGACGATAGTGAGCAATCAACCATTCTTCTAGGGAATTGCTCATACTGTCGATTACGTCAGATTTCATCGGAATATGCAGTGCTTTTTGACTCCATTGAGCTAACTCTATTAGTAATGTCTTTTTGATTTTCGTTAATTGCCGAGAAACCGTATATTGTTTGATTCCTAGCTGTTGAGCAATTTGCTGCTGGGTTAATTCTTGCTTGTAGTATGTTTGCAGAACTACTTGGGCTTGGGTATCTAATTTTGCTAGCGCATCGCTCAAAACCTGATTAATTTCTGTACTTTGCAACGCGATGTTTTCTATTTCTTCTTGGATAATTATTTCATTCAACACCGAGTCTTGAAAATTGTTCGTCAGCCGGTCGAGCAATTCGCCCGTTTCTTGCCCAGGTGCAGGGATATCCAGGGAAACTAAGGTGGGATATTGAAAGGAACGCACGGCTTTGGCACAAGTAATTAACCAAGTTTCCAAACTTTCGGGAGTGCAAGCAGGACTGGGAGAATTTAGCTGACTGAGACGTTCGGTATTGTAAAGTTGCGCGATCGCCTGTAATGTCAAATTATCCGGTTTAATGAGTTTGTGAGCAGTTGCAACTTCGTGGGGTGCATAAAATTGCAAAAAACAACTCCAAGCTAAAACATAACGCTCAATGATTTGGGATGGATAACCTGCCTGTTTGAGAGATTCGACCAAACGCTTTTGACTCAGTTTGTGCAGCAATCCCCAGTCAGTACAGATATCAACTTCTTGACGCTTGCGTAATAAGTCTTTGATCAGATTACTAAAGGTGTATTCTGCATAGATTTTCAAATTTGAACCCAATTGTGGGTTAAAGCCTTTCATAACTTTATCAACACGAGCGATCGCTGTTTGAAAAAAGTCAGCAACAGAATGTTGCCCTGGTACATTCATCTTCATTTTTCTCGCAACCCAGTAGCAAACTTCCTGCAAATAGGCTGCAATGTGAGCAACCGCAATTGGATTTGCTTGGATTTGCCAAATCCGATGCCAGTAAATTGTCCAAAAGATTTCTGATTCTTGCTTAAAAGACTGTTCTAAAGTATTTTGCATACTCCGTCGCAGTTTAGGATCAGTAACCCAACGGTCAAAGCTATCACCTTTAAACAGTAAGAAGGTGGAAAAAACTTCGATAATATTTTGTCTTATATGCATGAGACTTTAATTTTTATATAAACAGCGAATAAATCTAAACGGTGTTGCTGAATCGAGGTATGAATTTGGATGTAGAGACGTTGCAATGCAACGTCTCTACAAGGATTTTGAAATAACGCAAAATTATTTTTCATACCACAATCAGCAACACCATCTAAACTACTTTCTGTTGATTATATTTTCCTGAAATTGAGCAAACTTATTTTTTTCCCTCTCCTACGAGGCTACGGTGTACACACAAGTTATCGAATCACTACCAGTCTTCTAATTACCCCACCCTAACCCTCCCCGTATGTATTGGGGAGGAAACTAGATTTTCTTGTTTCCCCCCAATACATCGGGGGGATTAAGGGGGGTAATTCGACTTGTGTATACCCTAAGCTCTTCGGGAGGGGAAAATTTGACGTAAGTCAAATGCGGGGTGGGGTTCTTTTTTTGATTTATGCAAGAAGTCTAATCAATATATAAGTTAGTTACAACAATTGTTGCAATGATTTAAACGTTTCTTATATATGGAGGATCATTTGTTGCAAAGTATTAAACATTTGCAGCAATTGATTATACCTTTGCAAGAAATGCTTAAGCGTTTCTTATATATGGAGGATCATTTGTTGCAAAGTATTAAGCATTTGCAGCAACGACTTATACCTTTGCAAGAAATGCTTAAGCCTTTCTTATACATGGCAGAACATTTGTTGCAAACGTTTCAATTTTGATGGCTAGTGTTTGAATTTGAGCAATGACTATTTGGTTGAACTGGCGTGGATTTAGGAGGATCTGAAGTTTTGAGACATTAGCCAGCACTTTTCAAACAACCTCTTGCGTCGTCTAGCTGTCTAAAGATTTACTTTATAAATGATCTCTTAGCGATCGCGTTCAGAGAAAATGAGCAAAGTTGAGAGAAGCAGGGATTTTAGTATTTACAACATAAATAAGAGAACTGTAGATGATATCTCAATAAAGAACTACTTACAATCGTTAAAAGATAATTTTTATTCTGACAGTGACTAAATTGGTAGTTTTGAAATTTGGCAAAGGAAGTTTTGAGGCAGGGTTTGCTGTTACTCTCCAGATTGGAGAAGAAAACAGCCGCCCTGAAAGTGAAGTTATCGGCGAACTTCCGCCAGAGAGAGAATTACCGCTAAATTTCAATTGTTGGCAAGCGATTTATCGTAGCCTAGATTTTGCTGGTCGTCCTAAAGGGCTACCAAAACAAAAGCTGTTAATTTCAAATGACCAAGAATGTCTCGAAGTATCGCAACAATTACGCGATCGCTTTAATTATTGGTTGCAATCAGCATCTTTTTGCCCAATCCGCGAAAAATGGCTGGAAAAGCTTCAGACATCTGACATAATTAGGGTAATTGTGCAGACTCAAGACTATCAGCTTCAAAAGCTCCCTTGGCATCTTTGGGAGTTAATAGAGCGTTACCCAAATGCAGAAATTGCTTTAAGTGCCAATATTTATGAAAAAGTCAATTTTTCTTCAATATCAACTGCAACTGTCAAAATTTTGGCATTATTAGGCGATAGTCAGGGAGTGGATATAGCCACAGACCGTTTACTTTTAGAGCAACTGCCTAACACAAAAATTTACTTTCTTGTAGAACCATCTTGTGAAGACTTAACAGATAATCTCTGGCAGCAAAATTGGGATATTCTATTTTTTGCCGGACATAGTTCAAGTCAAAATACAGGAGAAACCGGGCAAATCTACATTAACCAAACAGAAAGTTTGACAATTAGTCAGTTAAAATATGCTCTCAAGCAAGCAGTTGAGCGCGGTTTAAAGTTAGCAATTTTCAACTCTTGTGATGGTTTAGGATTAGCGCGAGAATTTGCTTTTTTACAGATTCCTCAGTTGATTGTCATGCGTGAACCTGTACCAGACCGCGTGGCCCAGACGTTTCTCAAGCATTTTTTGCAAGCTTATGCTGGAGGTAAATCGCTTTATTTAGCAGTGCGCGAAGCTAGAGAAAGGCTGCAAGGACTGGATGGGCAATTTCCCTGTGCAAGTTGGCTACCCGTGATTTATCAAAATCTCGCGGAAATACCACCAAGTTGGCAGGAGTTGATTGGCACTGGGGCATCGGTTTCTCCCACTCCATTACTCTCCACTCCAATTCAAAATTCAAAAAATGCAGGTAAGCATTCAAAACTTCATTTTTTTTGGCTCATCTGCACAAGTTTAGTCATTACTAGTTTAGTTATGGGTGTACGATATCTGGGAATGCTGCAAGGATTGGAGTTACAAGCATTCGATCAATTGCAGCGACTACGCCCAGACGAAAAGCCTGATTCTCGCTTGTTGGTTGTGACAATTACCGAAGAAGATGTGCAATCACAGTCGCAAGAAAAACCCCAAGGTTCTCTCTCAGATGAATCGCTGTTGAAATTGTTGAAGAAATTAGAGGCGTATCAACCACAAGGAATAGGATTAGATATTTATCGCGATCGCGCTGTCAAGCCAGAGTTACCAGAACTTGCAAAGCATCTGTACAATACTAAATATCTAAGTGCAGTTTGTCGAGTTAGCGATCGCCAATCTGAGCATCCCGGTATCAAACCCCCACCGGAAATACCACCAGAACGTTTAGGCTTTAGTGATTTAGTCATCGACCCGGATAACATTATCCGTCGCCATTTGCTAGCATTAACACCGCCACCCTCTTCACCTTGCAAAGCCCAATATGCTTTTAGTGTACAAGTTGCACTGCGTTATTTAGCTGCTTACAACATATCGTTAAAATTTAGCAGCGATGGTGCTTGGAAACTAGGCAAAACAACTTTTCAACCACTAACAGCGCACACCAGTGGCTACCAAAGTATTGATGCTTCCGGACATCAAATTTTGTTGAATTACCGCACCCAGCGTTCATTAGAAAAATTTGTACCGCAGGTGACATTAACAGAAGTACTAGCAGGAAAAATTAACCCTAGTACAGTAAAAAACAAAATTGTTTTGATTGGTACAACAGCCCAAAGCTTTCAAGACTCCTCATCCACACCTTACATCACAAATGAAGGTGCGATCGAGAAAATACCAGGTGTTATTCTACAAGCGCAAATGATTAGTCAATTGTTAAGTGCAGCCCTTGATGGGCGATCGCTTCTATGGGCTTGGTCTGTTTGGCAAGAAATAATCTGGATTTGGGGATGGTCGCTAACAGGAAGTTTACTGGCTTGGTACATTCGACCATTATTCTATTTAGGAATTGTAACTTCAATTGCGATCGCCAGCCTCTACGGAGTCTGCTTTGTTGTTTTAATTCAGTGCAGCGCTTGGATACCACTAGTTCCCTGTGCGATCGCCCTCATTAGTAGTATTATCCTAATTGCCTACTACATAAGAAATTTTCCCCACTCTGCGTAAACTACACATATTTTTGTGATTACTAAATATAGAGATGACTGAGGAGATAAGCGGCAATAGGCAATAGGCAATAGGCAATAGGCAATAGGCAATAGGCAATAGCTAATAGGTAAAGAGAAAGATGACTTTTTGAGTTTTACCTAGTAAGGTGTCTAATCAATTTTGAGGAGGGTTGAGAAACGAACCGCATTTGCATAGCGTCTCGTGAGAAGAAGCCAAAATAAGGAAAATTAAGAATGAGTTTATCCATTATATTTAATAGAACAGAACGCTAACTTTTTAAAACCAAATATGATCCCTATACAAATTCAAAAGCTTCTTAATCCCAAATTACGAATTACGAACTTGTACTGAGTTTCGACACTTCGACTAAGCGGTAGTTGAGCGTAGTCGAAACTCAGTGCATCGCTTGGCGGTAATCGAGCGACTTGCACTGAGCGCAGTCGTTGTGAGTCGAGATTCAACTACCGCGAAGCCGAAGTAGCCTCTCCAAGAGTTGTATTACGAATTACGAATTATAAATTATGCTTCAGCGACTAACTTCACTAACTGCATTCAGTGTAATTTTCATTAATTGTCTTAGTACTTTGCCAGCGTTATCCCAAAAATCAGCGTCAATTCACTTTAACCCTCCTCCGCCACCGTCCGATCGCGGTCTACCAGGAAAGCGAGGGGAAGGAGCCTCACGGGGAGATTGTACTGCACTTGGTTTGCCTTTAACGGCTCTTGTGCCAAGCTATGAACAACGCTTAAACCAAGATGCAGGTGAAACCACAATTACTCAAGTGTGGGGCTTAACTAGTGTAGAACAACCCAGCTTTTGGTTCTATGTTCCCTATAACCAATCTTCCATTCAGGCGATCGAATTTGTTTTGCAAACCGAGCAAAATAAAACAATCTATCGCGCAAATGTTTCAGCACCCCCAGTACCTGGAATTGTTCGAGTACAACTACAAAACACTACAGCTTTCTTAGAAAACAACAAGCTATATCACTGGTTCTTCAAAGTAAGAGTTGCGTGTAACCCTAAGCAACCAGTAACATTGGATTATGTAGAAGGCTGGGTGCAACGTGTGAATTTGGATGTGGCATTACGCGATCAATTTAAACAATTGTCACCACAGCAACAAGCCGCAATCTACGCAAAAAACGGCATTTGGTACGATGCTTTGACAACGCTAGCAGAACTCCTCCTTACAGGTTCCCAGGATTCAGGGCTAGCTGAAGACTGGAAAAATCTACTAAAAGTAATTCAACTGGAAAAAATGGCTACAAAACCCCTTATCTAACGTGAATTTGACCTCACTTTTTACGGAATGTGGAAATAGTCTACTGATTATGAAAAGCACAAACTTCATTTTGCGAGAGGGAACAGTTGAAGATGCTCATGACTGCGCTTCAATCTGTTACCAAGCCTTTAAGATACTCAATGACCAACATCATTTTCCCGTAGACTGGGCTTCAGTCGAAGTTACAATTGAATGGTTTTCATCTCTACTTAAGCGTCAAAATATTTACTCGGTTGTAGCTGAACTAGATGGACATATTGTCGGCAGCAATTTCCTCTGGAATAATGGAGCAATTGCTGGAATTGGGCCACTCTCAGTTAGCCCCATGACACAAGGGCGTTCAATCGGTAAGCATCTCATGCAATACATCTTAGATTACGCACGGCAGCAAGAGTTTGCAGGTGTTAGGTTAGTACAGGCTGCCTATAATAGTAGTTCATTATCCTTATATACTAAGCTCGGATTTCATGTACGCGAACCGCTTGCAGTCCTAAAAGGTGCGACACTTCAACTTCAAGTTCTAGGGTATGTGGTTCGTACAGCAACCTCAGCAGATATCGATATCTGCGACAAACTTTGTTTTCAAGTTCATGGTCATGTTCGTCACCTCGAATTACTTGATGCGATTGAGCAACAAACGCTTACAGTAGTTGAACATAACGGTCAGATTACAGGATACACAACTGTACTTGGCTTTGATGGACACACCGTTGCACACAGTAATCAAGACCTCAAGGCACTACTGAGCGCTGCAACAGCAATTTCAGAATCAGGATTTCTCTTGCCAACGCGCAATACAGACTTATTGCGTTGGTGCTTAGAGAAAGGATTGCACGTAGTTCGACCAATGACATTGATGACTATGGGACTCTACAACGAGCCAGCAGGCGCATTTCTGCCTTCAATATTCTATTAAATTGCCTATTATGGTATGCATTTTTGGAATATTTCACGCCGGAAGTGAATTGCCAGACCTAGCCAATTGCATCTAATCTGTGGTTAATGTCATTTTTTCAACTGAGTTAAATCTAAATGATTAATTTGAGTATCAACACAAATCTTAACTTTGTAATCGCTACGGAATAATCTAAATATTACCGATTCTTAAAAATTAGCTTTTATGCTGATATTGTTTATTAACCAAGGTGAGACGTGAGTTTAAAAAAATTTTTTCTTGTGGCTTTGGGACTGCTTGTAGCAATATTAATGGGTATTTTTACAAATCCAAAAGTAATTGCTCAATCTGCCACTGATTTGGCTTTAGCCTTATATCATGCGCCTATTCACTATCAAGACACAGACAGTACTAAGTATAGTGCAGACTACATCACGCGATTTGATTATGATAGCGATTGGCGAGGAACAAATAACTGGGATAACCTTTTTCAATTCCCTCTCTCCTCTCATGGTTACTATTCTGTAGCTGAAACTTGTACTCATTGGTTCATTACATATTCCTTTTACCATCCTCAAGACTGGACTGATATTCCTTTTGATCAAGAACACGAAAATGATTTAGAAGGTTTACTTACAATTGTCCGTAAGGACGGTTCAGCTTTTGGTAAATTAGAAGGCGTTGTCACTGTATTCCATAACAATTTCTACTCTTACACTCCAACTGGTAGTCCTTTACGCAGTGGTGCAGAAAGTATTGATGGCACACTAACGATGAATAGTTACAGTGGTTCACCGCACCCATTGACAACTCAAGAAGCTAAAGGTCATGGCTTAAAAGCCTGGCCTAATGCTGGAAATTTTAAAGGCTCTAGCAGTGAAGATGGGATTATTTACTATCCTTCTGGAACTACAGCAGAACTTCCTGCTTCGGGGAATGACCGCGATGTGCAATATAAATTGCTTGATGTATTTGCCCCTAATGGAGTGTGGCAACATCAATTAGATGAAGCCTCCTTTTCAAGTTCTTCTGGGTTGACTTTTGCTAGTTGGGGAACTTTCAAGGGAGACTCTAGTGGTGGGTGTGGCTCTGGTACACCAACTTGCAGTACAAATTCTGCCAATGCACCTTGGGGTTGGGATGATTCAAATGATGGTGCAGTATACAAGGGTGAAATGGCTTTAGACCCCGCTCACCTAACTGATGTCTATTTTGATGGGCTTGGAACTTTTGATACCACATACATTCGCAACCAATTTATTCAAGGATTGAAAGACAGAGGATATAATTCTGCAAATCTTCCTCAAGGTTGGCCCAGTCAGCTCAATCTTAATTCTCTGATTGGCAAACTCAAAAACCAATGCTCATAACCATAAATAAATTTTATGACTAACGAGATTACGGAAAAACTCAAACAAGCCTCCGATGGTTTGTTAATGATAAGTGAATCAGAGTATCCTTTTGAAGTTTTTTTGTGGTCTAATCAAGCGCAAGAACCTTTGACCGCTCAAAAACTCCTTCAGTTAACAGGACATTCTCTAGAAACATCAATTGAAGAAGTAGAACTAGATTATATATTTCGTAACTGTGCTGAGGAAAAAGAATGGCACGATGAAATACAAAAACAAAATGTGCCAAAGTTTAAATCACTTGTCAAAATACTAAAAGATCACCTCACTGATATCAAGGTTTATCGTATAGGTACGACAAACCTCGATATCTATATTATTGGTAAAACTCCATCTGCGGATTTAGCCGGAATTTCGACAAAAGTTGTAGAAACCTAACTCAGTAATCATCAGCCTGTCTGTATTTATAGACAGGTTTTAAGTTTTTAGTGAGCTAACTATTCTTACAAGTTGTCAACTCTGGACTCAATTACACTTTGAACAGACGAAGAAACATTAGAAAGCAAATTGTAACCAGTGTTTGTCTCAATGGAATCAACACTAACTCTGTAGTTTGTCCAGTTATTATTTCTAATTCCCTGCGAATTAGGCATATTCACAGCAATTACTCTTGTGTTAGTAGTGACGCTGCTAGCATCAGAATTTGATGAATTTAATACTACAATAACTTTCCATGTTCTGGTCGGAACTGTAACGTTACCATTAGCAATTGTGTTTTTTGTTCCATTAGAACCTGTTCCACCAGTGCCGTAAGAACCAGAAATAATATAGAGTTCTTTTCCCTGGTTTACTAAGTCTCTAGAATAGTTTTCTAGTGCAGCCCAAGGCCCCTGATTATTATCAGGTGACTGAGGAATTATATTTGTCATTAAAAAAGTAGCAGAGTTATTGGTAATTGTGTTTGTCCTATCTGCTGAAGCAGTCATGTGTCCCCTATCAAAACCGCTACCAGTGTAATCGGAAGAACTGACTCGATAGCAGCTTGAAGGTAATGTAGTATCTGCACGAAAATCATCTTGGCGAGGTGCGCTTCCTAGCCATGATGTGTTTAGCTGCCAACTTACCCAATTTGGTGTCCCTCTATAGCAATTGTAAGAAACTGCGTATTGAGATTTGCTCAACAAAAGATTACTGTAACTACTGCCAGCATTACTAGGATTGCCCATTCTTAGATGAACACTTGAGGTTTGGGCAGTTAGTGGCTTTTGTAGATAATTAAGCAGAGTGAAAAATATTGCTGCTGGTACAGCAATAGGTAGAATAGCTCTGAAAAACTGAGACTTCTTCATTTGTTACTATTTATTTAAACAAACTACAATTGTTTCTGTTAAAGTTACAGAAATTCAGTAAAACTTAGCGATCGCAATATAGCTTTTCTTGTATAAGCAGAGGTTAAAAAGCTGTAAATATTACATTAACATCTAGTAATTATTGAGGTGATTATCTGAAATTTAGCTGCTAAAGAATAGTATTAAGTAGGTCGTCGTGAATATTTATCGTTAGGGCAAGGCAGGATAGCGTAGCGTTAGCGAGTCCGCGAGCGTCGGCAGAAGGCAGAAGGAAAGAGAATTTGAGCTTCGTTTATCTTTATTAAGATAGTTATGTTTTTTCTCACAAACTTACTTATGTCAAAATAATAATTTTCTTCCCTTTTCTGCTTTCAATGGTGTCGTCAATTCCTATAATGATTGACAATTATGGTACAAAAATGCTGCTCAGAATCATTAACAAAATGCGACTATAGGACTCATATTTGATTTTTGAAAAAAATTCGGTATACCTATTGTTTTAATTGAAAAGCAAGGTCAAGATCATCTAAAGAATTAACATCTAACCAGTTACCGCGAATATAAAGCACCTTGATCGGTTTGCCTTGCTCGATTAAATAATTGCATAATTCTGGCAAACCTAGACTGTTGAATTCTGGCCGTTTTTGTAATTCATTGAGTGCTTCACTTAGCCACTGTCTACCTTGACTCCGCAAGCGCAACATTCCAATCCAGCGTCCGCTAGAATTTCCTAATTGCGTTTGTGTGGTTTTAGAAATGTTCAACAGGTTAACATCCTGTCCAAACAGAGAAAGATCGTCTGGAACTGAGCAATAGGCGTAATCAGGTGAACCACTAACAGACTTGTTGTTAGCCACAGAATCAACCACAGCCACAATTTCTCCGGGACATTCTAATAAATCTCGCAGGATGTAGCTTCTAAATAGTAAATCGCCGTAAAGCACCAGCATTTCTTCGCCAAAGCTAGCTTTAGCTACGGCTAAGGATGCTAATTCTCCCGTTGTTTCATAATCTGGGTTACGGATGACTTTCGTCCCCACAACATCTATAGTTTCTGCTTTATAACCGGCGACAACGGTAATATCATTGATGGCAAGTTTTTTGAATTTATCCACCAACAACCTGAGTAGAGGTTTACCTCCAAGGGGTAACATGACTTTTGGTTTATCTTGCGTCAACCCTGCTAATTCTTTTCCTCTGCTAGCAGCCAAAACGATCGCTTGGGTATTTTGTCGTCCGTTGTTAAAATAGCGTTTTTCAGCTTCTTGGAGTTCATCTGCCCCTTGTAGCCGGAAAATTTCTTTTACGGGAGCAATATCATCTTCAATGTTGATTAAAGTTTCGCTGGCTTTCACTTCGCGGGCGATCGCTTGCATACTAGCAACAGCAGCTCGAATCAGATGGTTTGCCCAGATGACCAAATTAACTTCAGCTTTGCGAAAAACATCGGTAGGCGTGCTGTAATATTTGGTTGGTATAATCACTAATGGGGAACGACCCGCCCATTCTTTAGCAAAGGCTAGCACTTGGTCAGGACGCGATGATTTACTGTGAATCAAGATCGCGGTTGCTCCGGCGGCGTGGTAAGCTTCAGCTCGGCGCATTGCCTCAGAAAGATCCCAGCCGGCAATCAAAGCTTCGAGTCTGGCGACGATGCAAAAATCTGGGTCTGTCTGACTATCCTTACCTGCCTTAATTTTGCCGCAAAATTCATCAATATCAGCTAAAGCTTGGCGACTACCGTTGATAAAGCTGTTGGTTTTGGGAAAAAGCTTATCTTCAATACAGACTCCAGCAATACCTCGCTGTTCTAACTTTTTGACCAGGCGGCGCATATTATTAAAGTTGCCATAACCAGTATCCCCGTCTAATAAAATCGGGATGCTGGTGACATCAGACATAAACTCCAGCATTTCTACAACTTGAGTCCAACTGGCTTCGTTATTATCTCGAACGCCATATTGAGCCGAAAGGGCTAATCCACTCGCCCAAATTCCTTTAAATCCGGCCTCTTCGACAATCCGGGCGCTAATCCCATTATGAGCTTCCATAATGAAGTCGAGTTGAGGCGATTCTAATAATAACCGTAATTGGGCACACTTATTTAATTTTGCAGCAGTGTCAATGGGTGCAAATATTTGATGCATCTATTTTGCTTTTCTCAACCTATAGTAATAATGAAAGAAGAATTCAGAAGCCAGAATTCAGAATCCTGAATCAATTAGTGGAAAATTCAAAATCGTCACTATGTTTTTAACCACTACATCGGATATTTAATGGGGATTTTGAACTCCTTGATTCACCCGCTAGTAGCAAATAATTCATACTGAATTCTGACTATTGAATTCTTTTTAAAGATATTTTCAGACATTTTCTGCTACTTCTATTTGAGGTAAAATCTCGTTTTGGGCGCGTTGAATATCCTGGGGAAAATCAATTTCGACCCAAGGTAATCCAGTGATGTCTTCGTAGCTAAATACTTCTGGAGTTTCTAATAATAAATCCCGAATTACTTCTTCATAAGGTTCATTATTCTGTCCGTCTGCAACATACTTTTCTGTACGAGTTGCAAGACGTTGAGCAACAGCACTTCCAAAACGAAAGAATCCCACTGACTCGCCAATCAAATCATAATTTAAACCAAGAGCTACTTGTTTGCGAAACTCCACTAGATAATTATCTCTCACACAAAGTTTCACGGGTTCATCTCCCGGTTCAAAATCCCGATCCAGCAAAAAGCTGTTGGGGATATTTGTCTTCACTAGTCGTTCGATGATGCGGCGATCGCACAACACGTCAGCATCCATTAATAATATGTCATCGCCAGCAGCTAAATGCTGACCTACAGTCCAAAGGCTGATTACACTGCCTTTAGTATAATCAGGATTATAAACTGTACTGACCCAATTTTCGGCTCCTAATGTTTTGATTTCATCCTGAATTCTTTGTGCTTGATAACCTACAGCAATCACTATTTCGTCAATCTGATAATGACGGAGATTGTTAAAATGGCGCTCTAATAAAGATTTGCCGTTAAATTTCAGTAAGCATTTGGGTTGGATTTGCCCATCTTTACCTAAGCGTCGTCCAACCCCAGCAGCTAATATAATTGCCTTCATCGTCAAGTCACCAACAGTAGCTCAGATACCGATAAATCTGGAAATTTCCCCAGTATTTTATAATGACTGTTTTTTGCTCAAGACAATATTTGTTAATTAATTCTTAACATGGAAGAAAAGCTTAACATCTAAGAGGATGTCTGAGAAGTATCAAATATTTATCGATCCCCCCTAACCCCCCTTAAAAAAGGGGGGAATAAGAGTCTTAAAGTCCCCCTTTTTAAGGGGGATTTAGGGGGATCTTCAAGAGTGAAATGTATATAAAATAACTTTTTAGACATCCTCTAAGCGTACTTATTTGCGTAGGAGGCGAGGGGTAGGGGGCAGGGGGCAATAGTCAAGAAGCCTGTTTGAGTTGTACTGAATTTTTTCAGAAATCAAATATGATTCCTATACCTCAATACAGTTCAGTTAAGCTTTTTTCTCTCCCCCTGCTCCCGAAGCCTCCCCTGCCTCCCCTGCTTGCCCACCTCACTCTCATCGCATTGCTCACGTTAAACTATGTCCCTAAATGAAGCTACTTCAAGATGCTAGGACTGGCGATAGCAGGCAAATTCCATTGAAAAAGTAGCCATACCAGAAGTAAGCGATCGCAATTCTGTAGAATACCCAAACATTCGCGCTAGCGGTACTTCTGCTCGAATCACCGTATATCCCTGCATTGTCTCGGAACCCAACAACAAACCTCGACGGGAGGATAAGTCACCTTGAACCCTTCCCATAAACTCGTTGGGTGTTTCCACTTCTACAAGCATGATGGGTTCGAGGATGTAGGGTTTGGCTTTGGCGATCGCACCTTCAATTGCTTGATGAGATGCTGACCGGAAAGCCAATTCTGAAGAGTCAATTGGGTGATAGGAACCACCATCCAAAACGACTTTCACCCCAGTTACCGGATAGCCTTCTAGCTTTCCTGATTCCATCGCCTCACGGAAACCTTTCTCACACGCCGGGATGTATTCTTTGGGAATCGCACCCCCAACCACCCGATTCTCAAAGACAAACGGTTCATCTGTGGGTTCAATCCACCCAGTAATATGGGCGTACTGACCGGGGCCGCCTGACTGCTTCTTGAATCGGTAGTCAAAAGTAGCTTGTTGCCTAATGGTTTCGCGGTAGGCGACGGCGGGAGTACCGACGTAAACCTCGGTATTATATTCCCGTTGGATGCGTTCGAGGTAGATTTCCAAGTGGAGTTCGCCCATCCCAGAAATCAGAGTTGATCCTGATTCGGGGTCAATACTCAACCGGAAAGTGGGATCTTCCCTTTGAAAGCGATTGAGTGCTTTAGAAAGGCGATCGCTATCTTCCTGTTTCTTGGGCGTAATCGCCAGCGTAATCACTGGTTCTGGCACAAACATCTTCTCTAAAGATACCAGTGGTTCTCCAGAACAGAATGTATCACCAGAAGCACAATCCACACCCAACAGAGCCACAATATCCCCAGCAACGGCAACTTTTACCTCTTCTCGCTTATTGGCGTGCATTCTCACCAAGCGACCGATTTGCACTCGCTGTTCAGTCCGCGAGTTGTAGACGGTATCGCCGGGTTTGAGCGTCCCAGAGTAAATCCGGGTATAGGTCAATTGCCCAAAGGATTCAACGGTGAGTTTAAATGCCAATGCCACCAAAGAAGCATCGGGGTTGGGGGAGACACTCACCGACTCTGCGGTTTTGACCACTTCTCTATCCACGGGAGATGGTAGATAGAGCGCAACTGCATCCAATAAATTTTGCACTCCTTTATTTTTGAATGCCGAACCCAGCAGTACAGGTGTGAATTCTAGGCTCAAGGTTGCCTGTCGAATGGTTTGCCAAATTAATTCTTTGGGAATCTCCTCACCCGCCAGTAGCATCTCGGTCATCGGTTCTGAGAACAGCGACAAAGTATCTAGCAACTTCTCCCGTGCCTGTTGTGCCTCATCCCTAAAAGCATCGGGAATTGACTTTTTCACATGGTTTTCGCCGTTTTCACCTTCAAAGTAGTCAGCAGTCATTTCTACCAGGTCAATTACTCCCTGGAATTGGTCTTCACTGCCGATCGGGTACTGGAGTAATACTGCATTTAGTTGCAAGCGATCGCGTATTCCCTGTACTACACGAAATGGATCTGCCCCCGTCCGATCCATTTTGTTGATGAACGCCAAACGCGGCACACGGTAGCGCTTCATTTGCCGATCCACCGTAATGGACTGGGATTGTACACCCGCCACAGCACACAGCACCATCACTGCCCCATCTAATACCCGCAGGGCGCGTTCAACTTCTATTGTGAAATCTACGTGTCCCGGTGTATCAATCAGGTTAATTTGGGTGTCGTGCCACTGGCAGGTGGTAGCAGCAGAAGTAATGGTTATACCATGCAGCTTTTCTTCTGGCATAAAATCCATCGTTGCACCCTTACCGCCTCCCCGCACTTCCTCAATAGCGTGGATTCTGCCCGTGTAGAAGAGAATTCGCTCTGACAGCGTAGTTTTACCAGAGTCGATGTGGGCAGAGATACCAATATTTCGGATGCGTGTTCGGGGAATCATAAAATTTCCTTTTGTTCAAGCGACAAACAGTCACCAACTGAGTGGTGGTATATTTTGTATTATATATGTAGTACAAATAAAAGACAAGGCTGATAATACAGAAAAACTTCAAAAACATGGTGTACCTTCATACTCAACTATTAGGCGTGTAGTGATGGGAGTAGATTTTGATAAACTTGTCGCTATATTCAATCACTGGGCATACCAATACGTTGATTTAGAGCCATCTGATTGGTGTGGAATAGATGGAAAAAGCATTAAAGGAACAGTAATCGACCATGAGAAAGCATATCAAAACTTTGTCAGCATAGTTTCAGTGTTTGCAAGTAAAAGAGGACTAGTTTTAGGCATGGAAAAATTTGAAAAAAAACAGGAAAGCGAAATTGTAATTCTGCAAAATTTAATTACAGCTTTGGATCTCAAAGATGCTGTATTCAGCTTTGATTCTTTACATTGCCAAAAAAAACTTGCAAGTTTTTTATAGACAGTGGTAACGATTACGTAATTGCTGTTAAAGCAAATCAGCCAAAACTTCATCGTCATATCCAAAGCGTTGCTGCTAGAACAAAGCCAACAAGTCGTTATATCGCCACTGAAAAAACAAGGGATAGACTGACAAAGCGAACTGTAGAAGTTTTTCATGATTTGAATGGAATAGACCCAAAATGGATTGGGATTAAGTCTTTAATTCAGGTTGAAAGAGTTGGAACAAGAGGGGGTAAACAATATCATGATCTTGCTTGCTACATCAGTAGTCTCATTTGCACAGCCCAAGAATTTGCTCAGGGTATTCGCGGTCATTGGGGTATAGAAAATCAACTTCATTGGGTTAAGGATGTAGTTTTGAATGAAGATCGTTCTACTATACATCTGGGTAATGCCCCGGCTAATCTCTCTGTTTTACGAGCGATCCCTTCGGCAAAGCTTCGCTAACGCAATTAATATACTCCGTCGAAATGGTCATATTTCCATCACAACTGCCCATAGATTTCTCTCTAATGATATTGACAAACTCTTTGCCCTTATGGAATGAAACAGCCCTGCGATAAATTGGGGGGTTGGGGGGATCAAAAGCTTATGGAGTAACTCTTAAAGACTTGTGTGTACACCGTAGGTTCTTCGGGAGGGGAGACAAAGCATAGCTTTGGCGGGGTGGGGTTCTTCGGGTTTAATAAGCAATCAAGCGGATATGATATCAATCAAGTTTCTGGCTCGTAAATTAAGTTTGCGACTCGTAAATTAAGTTTGCGACTCGTAAATCAAGTTTCTGGCTCGTAAATTAAGTTTGCGACTCGTAAATTAAGTTTCTGGCTCGTAAATCAAGTTTGCGACTCGTAAATCAAGTTTTATTCTAAAATTTCAGCAAATATATCCGTATTTGTCCAGTTTACTAATTCTAATACTTTCAAAGAAAATTCTGTAGCTTTACTGTGGCTAGTGTGTCTGCTTCTTGCGTATTTTAATGATATATAGAGAACCCAGTGTAAAACCTGATTACTATTCTTTATCTTGAAATCCAAAGAGGAAAACTTTATGACGCAACGTAAACGGAACTCCGTCGCACTCACCAAAGCTGAACGACGAATTGAAGGAATGCAGACTATCAACCCTCAGTTAGACTTTGGCAATGAGTTATCAATCGCTACATACAACACTAAAGTTCTGGAATTACGAGAAAAGCTAGCCGCCTATAATCAAGCACGAACGATGGTGGATAAGACACAGAATGCATTAGTAAATGCAGAACGTGATTTGAATGATTATTCTGAGCAAATGCTGCTAAGTGTTGCATCTCACTATGGCAAAAATAGTGATGAGTATGAGATGGCTGGTGGAACGCGCAAATCAAACCGAAAAAAAGCACGCTCGACGGTAAACCAAACAGTGAAGTCTGTAGGGTAATTTTTTAAATAAGTCCCCAAGTGCGATCGCACTTATATTACTTAACAAAATTTTGAGTAATAGGGCACATTCTAGCTTGTCGCTGCAAAGATCGCCCATACGCGTCAAAAAACATCCAAAATAGATAAATCCCCTTGCAATTTTTATGCGTCAGGATTTTGGTGTGCCAGCAAGAGATATTTATGTGCAATGGATACCCGATTAAAATATCAAGACATTATCAAGACCGTACTTCAAAATCATGCCAATTATCGAACTGGCCTACCCGATGGTTATGCTTCTCAAGTTTTATTTGATGATGAGCGGGGACAATACTTAGTTTTAGATATAGGTTGGAGTGGCGACAAATATCTCCATGCCACACCCATCCATTTAAGTTTAATTGATGAAAAAATTTGGATTCAATGGGATGACACAGAAGAAGGTGTAGCAACTGATTTGCTCGAAGCTGGAGTTCCTAAAAAAGATATAGTTCTTGGTTTTCGTCATCCTAAAGTACGGCAACATACAGGTTTTGCTGTGACGTGATGGGGAAGGGGAAGGAGGGAAGGCAAAAGTCAAAATTTAAAAGAATATATTCAGGTATCAGCTAATGGTTTTAGTGGCGGCTTATCATTAGGTACACTTGAGACAAGTCGGTTTACCATTGGAACATCTGCAACCACTAGCGAAAAGCAATTTATTTACAACAGCGCTACAGGTGGATTATTCTTTGACCTTGATGGTAGTGCATCTGCGTTTACTCAGGTAAAATTTGCACAACTATCTACTGGATTGTCACTAAGCAACAGCAATTTTTTGGTTGTTTAATCAAAGTACGAGCAGGTTGTGATTTAAATAGTGCAGCTTGGTGATCACTATAAACTGGATGTTACTGAGAATAAGCAAAACATCACCTACCCTTCTACGAGCGCCTCTGGCAAGCAGTAAAATTGAAGATGGTTTACACTGAAATCCTTGTTTGATGTTTAAATGAAATTGGAATTCCAATATGGACATAAATCCGCTTGACCTGGTTGAGGATGAAAAAGATGAGGTCGAAACGTCACTGAAGCGCGAAAAACGCAAAGGTCGTGTAAATAGTGCTGTTGCAATTACCGTTGCATTGATCGCAACTTTTATGGGTATCTGCAAAGTCAAAGACGATAATCTGGTTCAGGCAATGCAGCAAGCTCAAGCGAATAAAATTGACGATTGGGCATTATACCAAGCTCGTAATATTCGTGAGGAAATAGCCAAAGCGAATCTGACGCAACTCAAATTGCAATCTGTTTCTCAGTCTACTGCTGTAAGGGCTGAATATGAAAAACAGATTGCCGTTTATCAAGTAATTGTTGATAAAGAAGACCAGAAAAAGCAGGAACAGAAGTTAGTCGCCGAAAAAGATCAAATAACCTATGACCAACTTAATTACCATGATGACCAGTTTGATCTAGCTGATGCCTTCTTATCGCTTTCTGTCTCACTATTTGCTATCACATCTCTATCTCAGAAAAAATGGTTGTTCTATGCCGCCTTGCTACCAACTATATTTGGCTTGGTGATGGGGTTATCGGGATTATTAAACTGGCAACTACACCCCGATGCATTGACTAAATTACTATCAAAAAATATTTTAGAAAAACCAGTCGGGGAAAAAATTGTGAGTATTGGAATTGTGCTACCTGATTTTGTTTCCTCACCTAATAAATAACAATGATCCAATGGAAATCAGCAGTCGGGGTCAGACATCAAAATTATGAACAACTTAATTTTTTTCATCAAGAGACTAGTAGTGCGCCAATCCAAAAATCCGCTTTTTTAGGCAGGGGAAAAGGGCAGTGGTAAGGGGTAAGGGATTTAAAACCTTTTCCCCTTCTTCCCCTTTACCCTGCTTTTGTCACTAAAGCGAACTACTAGTTATTTTCAATAACGCTTTCAAAGTTTACATCTGTATCAGATTTTTCGTAAAATGCTATTAGTTAATAGCATTTATTCGAGAATGGGCAAAGCGAGATTTTAAATAGGAAGTTTAAGTGATGTCGGAACCATTAGAAAATATCATTGAGATATTTCAACAAGCAATGGTGCTTCAAGACGCAGGAAAGTTTAATGAAGCGGTGGCCTACTATAACAACTTGCTTGCAATCGATCCGTGCCATGTGGAAAGTTGGATCAACAAAGGATTGGCGCTTTGGAGACTGGAGTATCACGAAGCAGCTTTACAGTCTTACAATTCGGCACTGGAGTTTGAACCAAGAAACGCGATTGCATGGATGAATAAAGGGAATGCGTTGAGTAGCCTCGGTCAGCAAGAAGAAGCGCTTTTGTGTTATGACCGAGCGCTGGAAATAGACCCACTGATGTCTAGAGCTTGGTACAACAAAGGCGATGAACTGGGTCGAAGGAGTCGGGTGATCGAAGCCAAAGCGTGTTTTGAGAATGCTTATAATCTTGGTCTATCCCAGGCGCAGGAAATGATCGTAAGGTGTGAGCAAATTCTGATGAATGAATGGTATGGGTAATTGTTTTTTCAGCCGAAAGTCAGGACGACTGCATCTAAATTACTCAAGATCGCAACTAAAATTGAAAATCGAAGAAAAAATCAGCATTTACTGTTTGATTTACTTTCCAAGACTCAAAATGAGCCGTTTTTTAGTCCTCGTACTCCCTGCGCTCTTTATCTATTCGGTATTTTTCGATTTGGAAGTCCCTACAGTCCAGTGGTAATGTTTCAGGGCTACTGCTTTTCGGACATCAGATGGATTTTTCAAGAAGATCAGTGAGGAAGTATCCTGACCTCGCTCAGAAGCAATCTGGAACGAAATGTTTGTCCGTTCGCCAAATAATGTAACATAATAATACATTTGAGGAATGCCCAATGAAAACTCAAGCGCCAAGCCTTTATCGATTCGGGCTAGGTGATTTCGGGATTACAGTACTGAGTGACGGGACAGTACCACAGGATCTTTACACCCTCCTGACCAATACCAACCCAGGTAAGATCGATAGCCTCCTTCACCGGAATTTCCTTGCAAACCCTGTCGAGACCTCGATTAATGTATTTCTGATCGATACCGGAGACCACCGCGTGTTAGTAGATACAGGTGCAGGAGAATTATTTGGATCAAAGCTGGGTGGAAGGCTACAGGCATCGCTAAAGGCGGCAGGCTGTGCGCCCGATGAAATTGATATGGTTCTTCTGACTCATATTCACACCGATCACAGTGGTGGTTTGGTCGAAAATGGACAACTGATGTTTCCAAGAGCCACCGTCTATGTAGGTCAGCCCGATGTGGATTTTTGGCTTGATCGCGCGAATGCAGAAGTAGCACAGGCTAACCGTAGAAAGTCGTTTTATGGAGCAATCAAGACGGTTGAACCTTACCTCGCAGCAGGCAAGCTGAAACCATTTTCTGGCGAGACGGTGATTCTGCCGGGGATTACATCGCTTCCCACACCTGGACATACGCCGGGACACAGTTGCTACCACGTTGAAAGTCAGGGTGAGAGCGTGGAGTTCTGGGGTGACATGCTGCACGTTGCCTCGGTTCAATTGTTGCATCCTGCGATCGCAATCATTTATGATGTCGATCCTGATGCTGCTGCTTCGCAACGTGTCAAACAGTTAGCCAATGCGGAGAAAACGCGCTGCCTCGTCGCAGGTGCCCATTTGCCTTTCCCAGGATTGGGGCATATTCGTGCAGAAGATCAGGGGTATGCCTGGGTGCCGATGAACTACTCCTGGCGTGAACCTTAATCAGGATGCTTGCTCAAGTCATTTACTACGGTGACAATCGCCCAATAACCACCTTTGCCCCTGAGTTCGGGATTGGCTTTGGCTTTGAGCCTGTCAAGAAACAACGTTTTACAATTTGCTATCTAGAAAGCTTACTGAAGAAATGTTCCATGATTTTAAAAGTGGGGGCTATAATCTGGAAGATAATAATGTATCAAGTCAACGGTTAATTTCCCTAATTTGACGATAGCGGAATTAGATAAACGTAATTTGCTAGATGTATAAACGCTTCTAACCCTGATAAAGAGTAAGTTACATAGCGCATAGCCAATCGCACACCACAGACTTACACCCCGAAGCAAAGTTAACAGCCACCTGCCACTGTCCCAGATATGCGTTCCATATTGGCTCCCCATCAGCAACGCCGATTGCATCATCAAGCTGGGAAACCAGCTGTTGGTAGAACTGTCCAACACTGTTGAGTCCTTGGCGCAATTTCAGGCTTAACCCCTTCCAGGCAGGGACAACAGCACTTTCTGCCTCATTTAATGTTTGGGAAATATGAAGGGATTGGGTGTATATTAAACTTTTTTGAGTGATTACCATAACATGCAATTAATCAGGTGAGCTTTGCCAGTTTGTTCTTATATTACTTCTCCCCTTTTTTCGTACCCACTTGACAAATGTGCAATTCTCTCAACCTGTCACGGGTGGCCGAGATTTGAGTAATTCTCTGGAAGATGGTCTGGAAATCCTTGTCCTGTCTGGTTTTGATAATTTGTTACTTCCGATTCAAAAAAGCCGTTATTTACAACGTAAAATAAGCCTTTTCGGGACAGCTTGCAGGTTTTTGGTCATATCTCGGTTCAATAGCATAAATGTGCCCTAATGGATGCCCTTAGCAAAGGGTAGCTTATTCAGAACTTGCAAGAACTTTAGCGATGAAGGCACTTGCCGTTCAAACCGCCACAAATGGCGGCGCTCAACACAGCTTGACTAACATAAACTGTTAGAGAGAATTGAAAATGAAGAATGATTGAACTGAATGACTAACAGCCCCATGAACAACAACCCTGTCACCCCTGCTGCACAATGTCCCTTCCGGGGAACCCGCATTGGCGGCGCGCTCGGCTCCAAGCCGCAAGTCGATGATTGGTGGCCGAACCGACTTCAGGTCGAACTGCTTCACCAAAATTTGCCCCAAGCTAACCCACTGCGAGATTTCGATTACAAAGTAGCCTTCTCGCAGCTTGACTTTGAACAGTTGAAGAGCGATATCAAAGCGCTGCTGACCGATTCAAAGGACTGGTGGCCCGCCGACTATGGGAATTATGGACCTCAAATGATTCGTATGGCGTGGCACTCAGCAGGCACCTACCGGATCGCAGACGGTCGGGGTGGAGCGAGTCAGGGTATGCAACGCTTTGCACCAATCAATTCGTGGTGGGATAATGGAAACACAGATAAATCACGACGGCTGCTCTGGCCCATCAAGCAGAAATATGGTGCGGCACTAAGCTGGGCCGATCTGATGGTTCTGACTGGCAACTGCGCGCTCGAAATCATGGGGTTTAAGACTTTCGGTTTTGGTGGCGGTCGCATTGATGCCTGGGAGGCGGATCGCGCCACATACTGGGGGCCGGAGTTCTGGAACGGCGATCCGGTTGACGATGTTAAGGAACACCCTGGTCATCCTGATGAGATGGTCACTCGCACGATTCGGTGGGTTGGAAAACCGGACGAGCAATACTACGACCTTGAAAACCCGCTAGCGGCTTCGCACCAAGCGCTAATTTACGTCAATCCAGAGGGTCCAAACGCTGAGGGCGACCCCTATGGCTCGGCGCGAGACATTCGCGAGACGTTTGCGCGGATGGGCATGAATGACGAAGAAACTGTCGCGCTGATTGCAGGCGGTCATGCCTTTGGCAAAAGTCACGGCATGGTCTCGCCGGATAAGATCGGTCCAGCCCCGGAAGCTGCGCCGATTCAGGCGATGGGCTTGGGGTGGCAGAACCCTGAAGGCACTGGGTTTGCCGAATATACGATGACGAACGGGATCGAAGGATCGTGGACTCAAAATCCAACCCAGTGGGACAACAGCTACCTAACCAATCTTTTTAAGTACGATTGGGAACAGACAAAGAGTCCAGTAGGTGCCATTCAGTGGAAGCCGAGCAATCCTGATGCGCCAAAGACACCGGATGCCCATCAACCGGGCGTTGAGCACCCGTTAATGATGATGACTTCGGACATTGCCTTGAAGGTCGATCCGGTCTATCAGGAGATTTGTCAGCACTTCTTGAGTGACTTCGATTACTTCAGCGATGCGTTCGCGCGCGCCTGGTATAAGCTGATCCATCGAGACATGGGGCCAAAAACGCGCTATCTTGGTCCGGAAATCCCAGAGGAAGATTTGATCTGGCAAGATCCAATTCCGGCACTCGATCATGATGTCGTTGATGCAGCCGATATCAAGTCTCTCAAGGATCGGATTTTAGCGAGTGGACTCTCGGTTTCGGCGCTCGTGTCAGCCGCTTGGGCTGCGGCATCGATTCACCGCCATTCCGACAAGCGCGGCGGCGCAAATGGGGCACGCATTCGCCTCAATCCCCAGAAGGACTGGGAAATTAACCGCCCGCAGGAACTCGGCGAAGTGCTATCGACCCTTGAGCAAATTCAGGCGGAGTTTAACGGCGCTCAGTCGGGCAACAAAAAAATCTCGATCGCAGACCTAATCGTCCTCGGTGGTTGTGCTGCGGTCGAGAAGGCTGCACAAGAGGCTGGACTTTCCGTTGCCGTCCCGTTTACTCCGGGGCGGATGGATACGACTCAGGAACTGACAGATGTTGAAATGTTTAATTGGCTGAAGCCAGTTTCGGATGGTTTCAGAAATTATCACAATGAAGCGGTTGGCTATAAGGTGAAGCCAGAGCGTATCTTCCTCGATCGAGCGCAGCTCCTGACGCTGACCGCGCCCGAATGGACGGTTCTAGTTGGCGGACTTCGGGCGCTCGATCAGAACTGGGACTATTCAAAGCACGGTAGCTTCACTGACCGACCGGGTGTCTTGACCAATGACTTTTTCCGTGTTCTGACCAGTATGGACTACGAGTGGAAGCCTGTTGACAATCGTGAGATGCTTTTTGACATCTGCGATCGCGAAACCGGTGCAGCGAAATTCACCGCAACCCGCTGCGATCTCATCTTCGGCTCGAACGCCCAACTGCGTCAGATTGCTGAAGTCTATGGCGCTGATGACGGTCACGAGCGGATGGTCAAGGACTTCGTCGCAGCTTGGAACAAGGTGATGATGCTCGATCGCTTCGACGTTCCTGCTGAACAGACCCGCTAAAGTCTTGAGCGCTCAACACGCCCGAACTCCACGGGTGTATCGCTGCGCTTTGAAGAACTCACCGTGGATAAGAACGCTGCTTATCCACGGCAAGAGGAACCTTGCGCTTTGGATTAAAGCAATACGAACGAGATAATCTCGTTGTCACTTAAAAGTTTTTGCGACCTAACGCCATTGGTTGTCCAGACAGTAAATCACCTGTGGAATAGATGTTGCTAACAACGGAAGTTATTTGCAGATATAGGGAAAATCTGAATTGGCAGTGATAGGAAGTAGGCTGCTTAAAAAGAAGGGAATGTTTAGCTTTTCGGCAATGTCGTAGCCTGCGGTTGTGGTAATGGAAGAAATGATCGCATCTGTGTAGTGGCAGGCAGACCAAAAATCGTTGAGCATTGCGGTCATTGACGTTTCTGCGGCTTTGGCAAACTGACGAATTGAAGCGATCGGATTACCACCCCAATACTGCTCGGGTTTTGGATTTTTAACTCGGAGTTGGGTTTGGGGAAAAGGTTAAAGGGTAAAGGTTAAAGGT